>JAJYNL010000036.1 GCA_021786375.1 Actinomycetes bacterium | reverse complement strand
TGCTGGCAGTTCGCGACGGCGAAGGACGGGGTCTCGGCGCGGAGCCTGCAGCGAACCCTTGAGTTCGGCTCCTACCAGACGGCCTGGGCGATGCTGCACCGGCTCCGCTCGGTGCTCGTCCCTCCCGGGCGCGACCGGCTCACCGGCACTGTTGAGGTCGACAAGACCTACTTCGGTGGCGAGGAACCCGGGCTTCGTGGCAGCCGACAGAGGGGCAAGAAGGTCCTGGTCGGCGTGGCCGCCGAGCTCGGAGAACCCCGAGGATTCGGTCGGTGCCGCATGGCTGCGCTCGCCGACGCGTCTGCGGCCTCGCCGGAGCGTTTGGTCACCGAGAACGTCGAAGAGGGATCGACGATCGTCACCGATGCCTGGTCGAGCTATCCGCCAGCCGTCCGAGACCGCTACGTCCACAAGCCGATCAACGTCAAGGGCAGTGGGCAGCCCGCGCACGTCGTGCTCCCGGGTGTGCACCGGGTCGCCTCGCTCGCCAAGCGGTGGCTCGCGAGCACTCATCAGGGTCGCTTCAACGAAGCTCATCTCTCGAATTACCTCAACGAGTGGGTCCTCCGCTTCAATCGCCAACGCTCTACGAGCCGAGGGCTTCTTTTCCACCGACTGCTCGAACTCGCCGTCGACCGCGATCCGGTGCGCTACCGACAGCTCGTCCCCAACTCCAAGTCGAAGAAGGTGCCACCCGTGCCGCCGTGGAGACAGGGGCATCCCCCGACCCTCGACCGGCCTCACGCAGAGCACCCTTGGAGGTCGGCGTCCCGAGCAGGAGGAGTCGGCTCAGATGGATATTCCTTTCGTCTGCACGCAAAAGCCGGCGCGAAGGGCGGGGCAAACCTGGCGCGCGGTGCACTATCGAGGCGACTTCACGCCCTCTTTGTGTGGGGTGGAGATAGGATCGTATCTCTCAGGCCCCGAGTTCCCCCAGTGAAAGAGGCCCACCCTTGGCGATCCGCCAGATCGATAAAGAGGGCGGCCAGGCTCTCCGAGTCCCCGGTCGCAGACAGATCGGAAGCGACAGGCGTCCGCTTCCAACCACCTCGCTCGCACCCCCCGTCACCGACCGCCGCATCGCGATGGGGCGCCTGGCCATCGTGGTCACCGTGATCGGATGGATCGGCTACGTGGTGGTATGGGTCCTCACCATGCTGGTCCAGGGGGGTGCCGCCAGTCCCCGCCAACGACTAGAGGCGGCCATATACCTGGCCATCGTCTCCTTGCTCACCTTTTCGTCTCTGGCCTATCTCGCCTCGCGGTTGGGCTTCTTCTATCGCGCCCGCCAGCACAAGCGGGCGCCGCGCGCGGTCATCGACGAGTTCTTCGCCACCAAGCAGCCCCCGCTGACGGTCATCATCCCCTCCTACCAGGAGGATGCGCGCGTCGTCCGCACCACCATGCTCTCGGCCGCCCTGCAGGAGTACCCCGACATCGACCTGGTTTTGCTGGTCGACGACCCGCCCAATCCCAAGGAGGAGAAGTACCGGATAATGCTGGATCGAGCGCGCAGGCTGCCCGACGACATCCAGCAGCTACTCGAGTACCCACGCCGGCTTTTCTCCGAGGCGTTGGCCACCTTCGACAACTTGCACGGCGACTCCGCCGAGATCCACCCCCAAGAGCTCGATCTTCTGGCCGACTACTTCGATCGCGCCGTGGCATGGCTCAACCTGCAGGTGGCAGAGATGCCCGTCGCCGACCACACCGACGTTTTCCTGGCCCACCAGGTGCTGAACTCCCTGGCCGTCGACTTCTCGCTCACCTCGCGCGCGCTGCGTTCGGCCGCCTCGAAGGAGGTCGACTTCGAGATACACCGGGTTCGGCAGCTCTATAAGCGCCTGGTGAACGTCTTCACGGCCAAGCTCACCTCCTTCGAGCGCAAGGCGTACGCCTCGCTATCGGCCGAGCCGAACAAGGCGATGAACCTCAACTCCTACATCTCACTGATGGGCGGGACCTACAACAAGGTGGAAACCCTTTCCGGGCTGGTTCTGGAGCCGACCGACAAGCCCGGGCCCGACAGCCTGGAGGTGCGCAACCCGGATTACGTGCTGACCCTCGATGCCGACTCGATCCTGCTTCCCGAGTACTGCCTGCGCCTCGTCTACCTGATGGAGCAGAGCCAGCACGCCCGGGTGGGGGTGGCCCAGACTCCATACTCCTCCTACCCGGCCTCCTCCAGCCGCCTGGAACGCATTGCCGGTGCCACCACCGACCTGCAGCACATCGTCCATCAAGGCCTCACACACTACGACGCCACCTTCTGGGTGGGCGCCAACGCGGTGATCCGCAAGAAGGCCCTCGACGAGATCGCCGAGGTCGACTACGCCGGGAACCACGAGATAAAGCGCTACATCCAGGACCGCACCGCCATCGAGGACACCGAGTCCACCATGGACCTGGCCGGACGTGGCTGGACATTGGTCAACTACCCCGAGCGCCTCAGCTACTCGGCCACCCCACCCGACTTCGGGTCCCTGTGCATCCAGCGCCGCCGCTGGGCCGACGGCGGGCTCATCCTTGCGCCCAAGGTGGCCAGGGTCTCCAAGATCCGCAAGAGCCGGGGCGAGCGAACCCGCCTGGGGGAGAAGCTCCTGCGCTTCAACTACATGGCCTCCATAACCTGGAGCTCGGCCAGCTTGCTGGTCCTGCTCTTCTACCCCTTTGCCAACAAGCTTGTGAGCCCACTGCTCGGCCTGCTCGCCCTCCCCTATTTCGCGGCCATGGCCTCCGATCTCAAGTTCTGCGGATACAAGCGCGTCGACGTGCTGCGCATCTACGGGTTCAACCTGATCCTCATCCCGGTAAACCTGGCCGGTACGATGAGTTCGCTCGTGCAGCTGATAACCGGGACCAAGGGCGTCTTCGGGCGCACGCCCAAGGTGCGTAAGAGGACGGTGGCGCCGATGCTCTTCGTGCTCACCCCGTACGCCATCGTCGCCCTCTCGCTCTTCACTCTCGTCCGCGACTACCAGCTCCACTACTGGTACAACATGGGCTACGCGGTCCTGAACATCACCCTGGCGACCTACGCGATCTTCGCATACATCGGAGTCATCAACTCCGTATCCGACGTCGCCGTCCAGGTGAAGCCCTGGTTCTACAAGCGCGAGAGCGGTAGGCGCCGTCCCCGGCACCCCCAGGCGGCCCCCGAGGCGCAGGGCGGCGACTGGATGTCGGTGCTCCACTACGGCTCCGTCGGAGCCGGTGCCGCCCTGGAGCTTTCCAACCGGCGGCAGTCGGCCCAGGAGGCGCGCGCGGCTCTGGCCGGCGAGCCCGGGCGCGAACTCGCGCCCCCGTGCAAGGAAATCTCGAACGCCGACCAGCAGGGCTTCACCACCTTGTTCCAGCCGGTCGTCGAGCTGTCGACGCGCCGCGTGGTGGGCTACGAGGCCCTTAGCCGCTTCCACGACGGCGTCTCCCCGCTCGATCGCCTGGCGCGGCTACCGGGGGCGGCCTCGATCGAGCTGGAAAAGAACATGCTGCTCGCCGCCATGGACGCGGCGCAAAACATGTCCAAGGACCTCTGGCTCTCCCTCAATGCCAGCCCCGAAATGCTGCGCGAGGATCCCCAGCTGATCGCGGACGTGGGCTCGCGCCGCAACGGGCTGGTATTCGAAGTCCGCTCCGAGAACCTGGACGGCACCGCCGCGCAGTTGGCCGGTGAGGGGCTCCCGGAGTGGCTCACGCTCTCGATCGACGACTCATCCCCCGAGGCCCACAGCCTGCACCAGCTCTCCCGCCTGCACCCATCCTTCGTCAAGCTGGATCGGCCATGGGTGCAGGGCATTGACGCCAACCCGGTGAACCGGACCCTGGTGAAGGGGATGGTCGAGGTTGCCGGCGAGCACGGAGTTGACGTCATAGCCGAGGGAATCGAGTCCGAGGCCGAGCTCGCATGCCTGGTGGAGCTCGGCGTCCGCTACGGACAGGGGTACCTCTTCGGTGGCCCCACCAAGCTCGGCACCGGGCTGGGAATAGGGTGACGGGACGTCAAGATCACCACTCCTGGTAGTCGTTTGCCACATTTGCAGAGAATTTTTGGGGCAACTGCGACAGAAAGCGACGATTCGGCTGCCACTTTCGGTGCTTTAGGCTAAATTCTTACCAGACCTCCGGTCGCAAACGGGGGGTCGGTCGCAACACATTATCGAGAGTGAGTCACGCACGATGCCTGGGTCGCACCTCCGCATCCGCCGCGCCAGCCGTACTGTCGGCTTCGCGCTAACCGGACTGTCCATCGCCCTCCCCTTTGCCGGCGTGGCATTCGCCGGCACCAACCCCGCGTCCGCCCAGGTCGAATGCTCCACTCTGGACCAGGCAACCGGAATCACCGGCTTCTCCAGCTTCTCGCTCTTCACCCCGGGCGACGCAACCGTGGCCAGCCCGGTTGACATCCAGGGCGCAGCCGCCATCGGGGGGACGGCAACGCTCGACAACTACACCGTCGACTCCGCCAACGCAACCCCGCTACCCTTGGGCTACTCGCTGGTGGCGCCCGCCTTGGCCAACGGAAGCACCGTCATTATCACCGGCGGCAACTACGCCTACGGTGGCAACCCGGCCCACGTCTACAACAACGGAAGCGGCACCCGCATCCCGGCAAGTGCCGCGACCGACACCAACCCCCTCGACTTCGCGCAACTATCCTCCGACCTCTCCGGCTTCTCGGCGGGTCTGGCTGCGATTGCTCCGAACATGGCGCTCTCCAAGATCGACCCGACGCATTACTCCCTGACCGGCACCTCCGCCACCGGCAACGCCTTCGACACGACCATCTCCCAACTCGCTCCCTCGGCCGGCTCGACTCTTGATATCAGCGCCCCGGCCGGCTCGACCGTGGTCATCAATGTCACGAACTCCGGCACGGTCAACCTGGCGAAGCTGGCCACCATCAACCTCGTGGGCGTGAGCCAATCCACGGTCATCTGGAACTTCCCGAACGCGAGCGCCATAACCGCCGGGTCCACGCAGTGGAAAGGCACCATCCTTGCTCCAGCGGCTGCCCTGGACTACCCCGGGGCCCAGGTCGACGGATCGGTCTACGTTGCCTCCCTGAGCGGAGCCACTGAGATCCACTACTTCCCCTTCACCGGCACGCTTTGTGCTTCCACGACCACCACCCAGGGCCCGACGACGACCTCGGCGAGCACCTCTTCGTCGACCACGTCCTCCTCCACCACCAGCACCGGTGTGCCCACCTCGGTCACCGCGCCCTCCTTGGGCGGCACCACCACGACGGCTGCGAGCACCACCAGCACCAGTAGTGCCGGCGTCACGACAACGACGGCTGCGGGCACCACCACCAGCACCGGCGCCGGTTCCGGCGGTAGCGGTGGTGGTACCACGACCACATTCGGAAGCAACGCTGCCGGGGCCTCAGCTCCGTCGTCATCGGTGACCGTTCCCGCCACCAACACCGGTAAGCCATGGGCCGCCAACACGTACTGGATCGCCTCCGCGGTGGCAGGCCTTGCCGGGCTCGCCCTTATCGCGGGAAGGCGCCCAAGAGGGGCGCAGCGCAACTGAGAGCCGTAGCGCCCGACTCTCTGGACGCCCAGGTCGCAGTCGCGGTGCGGGCGAAGTGTTCGTAGCCTAAATTTCGGGACGCGCGAAGCAACGGCGAGTAGAAAGCATAGGCTTGACAGAAATGACGTTTCCTTCAAGCGAAGGCCCGAAGGGATCGACCACATCTGGTGAAGGTGCCGTGCGGACTGCGAATGAGCGGCGACGGTCCCGGAATGCCGAACGAGCCGCCATGCGAAGGCGCAAAGTGCTCGGCGACCCCGAAGCCGAACAGAAAGAGGGCCAGTTGGAGCCAGTGCGCCAGGCCACGCCGGCCATCGCCGCGCCGGACGTTGCCGGTTCGATAATGTCGCTCGGGGACCTCTCCTTCTACGACGAGGACCTCGAGGATCCCGAGCCGCCAAAGCGGCACCTGTCGCTCCCGCGTATCTTCACCGGAGTCGTGGTGATCGCCGCGTTCCTGGCTGCGGCGGGTTACGGCGCGCGCGGGATCATCTCCAACCTTGGGCCGGTGAAACCCACCTTCTTCGCTCCCTACGTCGACACCACCCTCACGCCCGCCTATCAGTTCCAGAGTCCGATCTTCAACAGCGCAAGCCAGGTGGCACTCGGCTTCGTGGTCGCGTCCTCCCCCGCTTCGTGCAACGCCTCCTGGGGTGGCTACTACTCGGTCACCGGTGCCAATCAGTACCTCGATCTGGCCCGGCGGGTGAAGCAGTACACCCAGTCCGGTGGGCAGATAATCGTCTCCTTCGGTGGTAGGAACGGAACTCCGCTGGAGCAGGCCTGCCAGAGCACCTCGGCTTTGGCCGCCCAATACTCCAATGTCCTCGCCACCTACCCCTCCCAGGGCATGGATCTCGACATCGAGGGCGCGGTCATGGGCGACATGGCGGCGATGGACCGCAACGCCAGGGCCGTGGCCGACGTGGAAAGCTCCTTCGCCGCCGCCCACAAGCGTTTCGCGCTCTGGCTGACCATTCCCGCCGGGCTGAACGGTCTGGACGGCAACGGCAAGGCGGTTGTCGCGGCGTTCCTCCGTGACCACGTCAAGATAACCGGGGTCAACCTGATGACCATGGACTTCGGCACCCCGGTCGCCAACATGGGCAATGCCGTGGTCGGTTCGCTGAAGGCGGCCCACGACCAGCTCCAGACGCTGTTCCGCCAGTACGGCGTCTCACTCAGCTCCAAGGCGACCTGGAACCATATGGGCGCGACCGTGATGATCGGCCAGAACGACTCCGCCGGCGAATCCTTCTCGATCGCCGACGCGCACACCCTGGCGAACTTTGCCGACTCCTCCAAGATCAGGCGCATCTCGTTCTGGTCGCTCAACCGCGACACCGGCTGCGGCGCCGTCTTCGGCCAACTGGCGGTCATCTCCAACAGCTGCTCCGGCACAGCCGAGTCGAACCTGGGCTTCTCCAAGGTCTTCGCGCAGCTCAACGGGCGCATCTATCCGGCCACCGGTCCTCAGGCTCCAGCGATTCTCGCGGTTCAGGGATCGACTAATCCGGCCAAGGCGCCTTATCCGATGTGGTCGCCCACCATCCCTTATCCCCAGGGCTACAAGGTGGTCTGGGAGGGTAACGTCTTCATCGCGCGCTACTTCACCCAGGGCAGCACACCCTCGGCCTCGGTCCAGTACGCCTGGCAGAGCCCGTGGCTGCTTGTCGGCCCGGTCCTGAAGACCGACCATGCGCCCACCACGACCACCCTCCCTCCCGGCGAGTACCCGGCCTGGAACCCCAAGTCGACCTACAATCAGGGCAACATCGTGGACTTCAACGGCCTGCCCTACCAGGCTCGCTTCTACAACGTGGGTGTCTCGCCGGCCGGCCAGGCACAGGACCCGACTTCATCGCCGTGGACACCGCTGTTCAGCATCCCCGGGGAGCCCTCTACCGGGCTGGGATAGCAACCGGCCCCGCACTATCGGCGCGCCGGGGACGCTACTCGGCAAGTTCGCGAAGCAACCATGCCTCGTCCGTGCCGAGGGTACCACGGAGACGAGTTCGCCATCGTCGAGCAGCTCGCCGCAGGTGAGGCCGCGGGCGTCGCTGGCGATGACGCGGCCCTCGCCGTTGGTCAGTGCCCGACGCCCGGCGGAGCCCCGGTAGGTGGCCGGTCCGCGCCTCACCCAGACCGGGTCCCCGAGCACGGCGAGGCTTTCGGCCGCTACGGCGATCTCCTCCTCGGCGAGCCGGCGCAGGCCGAGCGCGTCACTCATTACGCTCTGTGCCTCCACCTCTACCCTGGTCGGGCGGGCGGAGGGCGGAATGGCTACGATTTCCAGCGTGGCACTCACCCCCTGAAACCAAGGCGCAATTGCGGCCAATCCCACCGTCGTGACGGTTCGAGGCCCGGCCCTCCACGCCAGCAGGGAATGCAACGGCCCCCAATCGAACGATGCGCGCGATCACCCATGGATTCCGTCCCGGAAACCGACCAGACGCCGCCTGCGCACCTCGAAGCCGGGCCATATGCGACTTGCCGTCGGGATTTACGCCATAAAACCTTTATTCCTATAGTTTTTCGGAGTCCGATTGCGATAACATCTGGCTCGGCCCGCCTCGACAGCCATGCCGGAGCGGGACCACGAGGCGGGTCCAAAACAAGAGTATGAATTCGCCACGTCACCGACTGGCAACGCCGACCCGAGGGCGGGCCGGAATTTTGAACGGGGAGGCCAATGCTTATCTATTTGACCAAGGCGGCTGAGGTGGTCACGGAACCGCTGGAGGTGGGCGAAGCCCGCTTCAACTTGGTAGACGTGGTTTCGCGGGCGCAGCATGCTCCCTTTACGGCCGGCGTGGCTGAGATCTGGAAGTCGGCGCCGGTGGATTTCGAGTACGACGATGACGGCGCCGTTTGCTACATGCTCGAGGGGGAGATCACCCTTAGCTCTGACGGTAAGACCTACAGCTTCCTCCCCGGCGACATCGTCTACATCGCTCAAACCGCAGGTCTGGTGGTGCTTTGGAGCACTGAATCCTACGGCAAGTTCTTCTACGTGACCTATCCGCATTGGCGCTAGACACTCCTTGTCCCTGAACGGCCGAGCCGCAAGGTCGGGCCGACCTTTCCAGGCGAGGTCTTCGCAGTAGGGAACCACGTTCACCAGCCGAAATGCACTATCCCCGCACAGCGGTTGGCTAGCTGGTAGTTGCGCCGGCGAAGGGTTTTGTTGGGTTCTGGCGTTCGCCGTGGCGAACGCGGGACCCACGGATTGGCCACGGGGGCATAGCGTGCCCACTGGCCGGGGCGCACGCCAGGCGCCGGCGGCGCGCTGGACGGACAATGACAACCCGGCCGCCGGAAGCTAAGGCGATGAGCGCAGGCGTCGCCTCCTCCGATACCAGACGATCGGCCGGCCCCGCGTGCCTATCGGCGCCCCGTCGGTGCTCAAGGTCCGTCGTTCGGGCCCATCCGGCACTCCATTACCTCGTCCCTGGCACCTCTCGGGTAGCTGGGCGTCGCTCCACTACGTTGTCGCCCCACGGTTCCGAGGTATCTTGCGCGACCACTTCCCCGGGCAGCTAGGGCCGTACCCGGCAGCCGGACGTGCTCAATCGGTGGTGCCATGGATGGGTCAAAGCCTCCGCCGGTGCACACCTGGTTCCCTACTGGGATCAATGACAGGGGCCACGGCGCAAACCTCAACATCCCTCGCGGCAAGAAGTGCCGAGGGGCCGCATGCCCGTGGATGGGCCCCAAGACCGGGAGCAATCCGCGCACCTACGAAGCAGGAACCCGCCGAAGGGATACCCGCACGAAGTGGCACTCCGTACGAATCTCCCGCCCTCAGGCGGGAGAGGTACTCAATCGGCCAGCTCCCAGAGCATCCACGCCTCGTCCGTGCCGGTGGGTACCACGGAGACGAGCTCGCCATCGTCGAGCAGCTCGCCACAGGTGAGGCCCCGGGCGTCGCTGGCGATGACCCTTCCCTCGCCGTTGGTGAGGGCAAGGTGGCCGGCAGCGCCGCGCGAGGCGGCCAGGAAACGTCTCTCGAATTTGGAAAGGTCGAAATCCACTCCGGCCACACCGTGAAAGTCATCGCCCACCAGTATCGGCGCGGTCATGGTGGCCACGTAACGATCAGTGCCCAGGTAATCGACGTAAGGACCGGTCAAGTGCGATGTGTGGCTCTGGTACGGGCCCTTGTACCACTTGGAGCGGGTGAAGTCGTAGTAGCCCATCGAGCCGGGGTCGACGTCCACCAACAGCACGTCCAGGCCATTACCGCCCAGCTGCCACCAGTGGAGCCTGCAGCGGGAGGAGTCCTCGATCGCCGCCCCGGCGCCGAGCAGCAGATCGGGCCAGCGTTCCAGCGTCTCGCGGCTCCAGGCGGCCAACAACTCGGGAATGCTCTCGGGATCGGCTAGCAGCCCGGACAAGCGTTGCGCACATTGGCCCACTTCGATGGATACGGCTCCGATCTGCTCGGTGAGCAAGGCTACCGACGGCGGTGATTCCACCTTCTCCCCCCATTATTCGGTTTGGCCCACTCGGGCATCAGCCCTCCCTGACCGTAAGGCGGTGGAACTCGAGCAGTCCGGCGTTCTCTTCGGCCATATGTTCCTCCATCCAGCTCCGCGCGGCCAATCCGCGCCTCTCGGAGATGAGGTCGGCGAGCTCGCGGAAGCCCTTGGCTACTCGCGACATCTCCTCCTCGGCAAGCCGGCGCAGAGCCAGCACGTCGCTCATTTCGCTCTGTGCATCCACCTCCGCCCTGGTCAGGCGGGGGGACTGCGATAGGGCCACGATCTCGAGATGGAGCCGCTGCTCCGCCAAGGAAAATGCCTCGGAGCCCAGGCCGGAGCCCAGCCCGGCTGCAGCGGCGCGCAGGTGGTCGAAGTCGGAGATGGCGCCGCGCCGCGCCGCCAGCACCACCGCTGCGGTGCTCACCGCCACGCGCAGGTCTCCGATGTCGCGAATCTCCAAGGGCGAAAGGCGGGTCAAGCGCTCGCGCAGCATGGCTCGCGCAGCGGCGGGCTCCGCGGTGATGAAGGAGCCCCCCACCCTTCCCCGGCGTGTCTCCAAGATGTTGCGTTCGCGCAGCTGCGCCAGTGCGCCGCGCACGGTAAGCGTTGCCACTCCCAGCTGTGCGGCCAGCTCGTTCTCGGTCGGGAGTTGTTCTCCGGGCTTGAGGACGCCGAGACTGATGCCCTGGATTATCCGCTTGACGATCTCGTCGGTTCTGCCCTCGACCTCACCGACCGGCGCGAAGATAGCGCCGCCCAGGCGCCTCCCCGGCCGGCCGGCAGCGTCGTCGACCGCTTCGACCATCGCCAGGCCCCTCCTCTCCGGGACTCGGGCCACCCCGGTGGCGTTCACTGCGCCACCTATGGCGTCGAACACATGTTACCCCGCTGCCCTGCCGGCCTTCATGGAGCGGCGGTGGCTTCCAACCCGAGCGCCTCCGCCAGGAGCTCTGCCAGGTCCGCCACTCGCGGCCCTTGCCCGCCGGGGGCGGTGCGGGCGGCGTCCTCCAGCATTGAAAGGCAGAAGGGGCAGGCGGTCGCGACCGTGGAGGCGCCGGCCGCCTGCGCCTGGCCCAGGCGCAGGCCCGAGACGCTCTCCTGGGCGGGAACCTTGTAGAAGTAGTTGGATCCCCCCGCCCCGCAGCAGAAGGACTTCTCCCGCGAGCGCTCCAGCTCCACGAAGCTCTCCCCCGCCACCGAGGCCGCCAGTCCGCGTGGTGCGTCGAAAACCCCGGAGAGGCGTCCCAGGTTGCAGGGGTCGTGATAGGTCAGCTTGCCACCTTCCCAGGACTTGGGGGTGGGCAGCCTCCCTTGGGCGAGCAGGCTTTGGACCAACTCGCTGTGGTGGACCACCTCGAACTCCATGCCTAGGCTGCGGTAGTCCCGGCCGAGCGTCACCAGGCAGTGCGGGCAGTGGGTGACGATCTTGGTGACCCCGTGCGAGCGCAGGGTCTCGGCGATCTCCATGGACCGCATCTGGAAGCCCGCCTCGTCACCCAGCTTGCGCTGGCACTCCCCCAGGCAGCGCTCGGACTCGCCCAGCACGGCAAAGTCCACCCCCGCCAGGCGCAGCAGGGAGATCACCGCGCCCGCGACGCCCCAGGCCCGCTGATCGTATGAGGACATGCACCCCACCCAATACAGGTACTCGGCCCCGGGGTTCTCCTCGATGGTTGGCACCCCCGCCTCGGCCAGGCGGGCGAAGCGCTGGTAGGAGGGAAGGCCGAGCGGGTTCTGGTTCCGCTCCAACTGGGCCAGCACCAGCGCCTTGGCCTCGTCGACATTGCCCTCCTCAACCAGGTGGCGGCGCATCTCCACGATCGTCTCGGGCTGGTCGATGAAGGCCGGGCACTCCCTTGCGCACGCCCCGCAGCTGAGGCAGGACCAGACCGTGTCGGTGTCGAGCACACCGCGAGCGAAAAGGTCGCCGGCGCCATCGGATGGGGAGAGAAGGTCGCCCTTGAGCGCCTGGACCAGCTTGCGCGGCGAGAGCGGCCTGCCGGCGGCATTGGCCGGGCACACCTCCTCGCAGCGGCCGCAGTTGACGCAGGAGGCAAGCATGAAGCGGCGCTTCCAGTCCAGCTCGGAGGGGTTGGCAAAGCCCGAGCTGACCCCTTCCAGGTCGCCACCGCTCTCGAGCAGTTCGGCGAGGTTGAAGGGCAGCCTGAGCTCTCCCGGAGCCCGCGAGGATTGCAGGGCGATGTTCAGCGGCACCAGGACGACGTGGTCGAGGGCCGTGGCCAGTGCGCCACCCATGAAGGTGAAGGCGGCGATGACGTGCACCACCCAGGTCGCCTGGTAGGCGCCCAGGTTGAGCCTGCCGACCAGGGGGGTGATCGCCAGTGCCACCAGATGGCCGGCGTAGGTCCAGTGCGACCAGCTGACCGGGTAGGCGAGCTCACGCATGGCCTCCAGCAGGAGGCCGGTGGCGGCCATGACGGCAAGGGCCGCGTAGGCGACCACCACCGTCGGCCTCGCTCCCAGCGTCACCGGCCTGATCGCCAGCCGTCTCCAGGCCGCCATAGCCACACCGGCCAGCAGCCCGAGGGCGGCGGTGTCGAGCAGAGCCTTTTCCACCAGGTAGAAGTTGCCGTTTAGAAAGGTCACCCCGAAGAAGCGGCCGGTAAAGTCGTGCTGGACGGCTATCAGCACCGTGCCGAGGGTGAGCATCCCATAGGAGCCGAAGATGAGCAGGTGCATCAAGCCCGCATATGGACGCCTCCGCACCCGCCTCTGCCCGAATACCTCGGCACCGACCACCGCCAGCGCCTCCCCCGGCCCCTTGGAGGCGATCTCCCTTAGACCGTGGGCGAGTTCGGCAGGTGAGACCCCCGCCGCCCGGACGCGCCGGTTGAAAAGCCAGGCGGCCACCACCAGGCAGACAATAAGGGCCACATAAATCAGCCAGTGGAAGGCGCCCGGGAGGCCGGGCATGTAGACGTAGTGCGGGCTCGATGCCGCCAGAAGGGCTCGAGGGCCCGCCGACGCCGCCACGACTAACCGGCGGCCGCGCCGAGAGCCTCGAGCAGGCTGGGCACGACCTGATAGAGGTCGCCCACCACTCCGATGTCGGCGACTTCGAATATGGGGGCAGCCGGGTTGTTATTGACAGCGACGATGACCTTCGAGTCCCGCATGCCCACCAGGTGCTGGATCTGTCCGGATATTCCTACCGCCAGGTAGAGATCAGGCGCCACCGTGGTCCCGGTCAGGCCCACCTGATGGTCGGAGCCCAGCCAGCGCATGTCCTCGACGATCGGCCGCGAGCAGCCAAGCTCGGCATCCAGGGCCTTGGCGAGGGAGGTGATCATGGCCATGTCCTCCTTGGACCGCACGCCGCGGCCGAAGGAGACGATGCGCCGGGCGCCCTTGAGGCTCGCCTCGCTGGGGAGCCTGCGCCGGGAGAGCTCCTTGCGAACCCCGGAAGGCGCGGTGGGCTCCACCGGCTCGGCCTCGGCCGTGGAATCGGCCGGGACTCCGCCGAAGTCGTGGGAGACAACGGCGCGGGGGCGCTGGATAGCCACCTCCGCAAGCGCGGAACCGCCGTAGAGCATTCGCGTGGCAACCAGTCCGTTGGCTCCGGAGGCCAGATCGGTCGCATCGGTTACCGCGGCCGCCCCCAACGACACCGCCAAGAGCGGGAGCGCCTCGCGGAAAATTGGCTGGGCTGCGAGCAGCACCAGCTGGGCGCCATGGGACTCGGCAAAAGCCGAGACCACCGCGGCCAGGTCCTCCGGAGCCGCGGCCTCGCCCAGCTCCACCACATAGCGGGCGTCCGCCGCGGGGCTGGCGCCGCGCTCACCTCCCGGAAGGGCGATAACCAGATGTTCCACCCTGGAAGCCACCTTGCGCGCCAACGTCACGCCGGCACCGGCATCGGCTCCCGCCTCGGAGACAACCACCGCCAAATCCATCACAGCACCCCCATCCCTCGCAGCTTGGCCGCGAGCTCGGCGGCAATCTCCGCCGGCTCGCCTCGCAGCATCTCGTTCCCTCGTTTGGACTGAACCGGCCTGACGGCGCTCAACCTGGTGGAAAGAGCGCCGGGGGCGAAGGCGGCGGGATCGAGTCCCAGCTCGCCCAAATCGACCGTCTCCACCTTGCTCATGGGCACCTTCATCACCGCCATGGTCGAGATGACCCGTGGTGAGTTGAGCAGCCTGGTCACCGAGATCACCGCGGGCAGCGCCACCTCGACCTCCTCCTCGACGTCGCCGATCAGGCGCGTGACCTTGACCGAAGCCGCACCTACGCCGAGCGCGGTGGCGCCTCGCACGTAAGGGGTGCCGAGCTTGGCCGCGAGCAGCCCGGGGACAAGGGCGTTGTAACCGTCCTCGGAGACGTCGCCCGCCAGCACCAGGTCGAAGGGACCCTGGCGACGGGCGATCGCGGCCAGCACCTCGGCCATCGCCTCGGGGTCGGCATCGGCCACCCAGGCACCGCCGGCCAGCACCGCCCGGTCGGCCCCATAGGCCAGGGCCTCCTTCATGGTCTTGGCCGCCTCGGGGGGGCCGACGCTCGCGATCACCACCTCGGCACCCGACTCGCGAAGGCGGGAGGCCTCCTCCAGGGCGTGCCGGTCGTAGTCGTTCACCTTGGTCGGGGCCTGCCGGACCATCAGCTCGCCGGTGGGCGAGAAGCGGATCTCGGTGGTGTCCGGGACGTGTTTGGCCAGGACGAGGATGCGCACGGCTTTCTCCTTGGCTGGGTAGGTCTAGTGGTGGGTCTCGCCGAAGAGGTCTTCCGCGCCCGGGGGAGGCGGGATGACCTCATCGGCGAAGTGGTCGTGCATGAACTCCAGGTAGCGCCCACGCTGGGCGATGATGCGATCGCGCTCCGCGGCGTTCATCTCCTGGAACGGCTGGGGAACATCCCCGCCGATGAGCTCCGGGGCCACCTCGTAGTGGCCGTCCTTATGGATAACGCCCGGGCGTACGTCTTTGACGCCTTCCATCGTTCCTCCTTGCTCCACGAATCTTCTCCGGTCGGCCGGCGCCTAGGCGTCGAGCCCCATGGCTTGGGCCACCAGGGTGAGGATGTGAACCGGGGAGACCGGCACGCCGGCCCTCGAGCTCACGTCCGTCAGCTGGTCCTGGCAGTGTGGGCAGGCCACCACCAGCTGCTGCGCGCCGATGTCGGCTGCCGCCTGCAGGCGCTTGGCCCCGATCTTGTAGCTCTTGTCCGGGTGCAGCTTCTTGAAGCTGGCGTTCCCCTTGCCGCAGCAATAGCTCCACTGGGCCACCGGGCTCACGTCCACGAAGTCCACCCCGGGAAGCGAGGCCACCAGCTTGCGCGGCGAGGCGTTGATCCCGCAGATCTTGTTGAGGGTGCAGGGATCGTGGTAGCTCACCTTGCCGAGCAGGCCGCGCGCGGTCTCGCCGGTGAAGGGAAGCTTCCCCTCCTCGAGCAGCTCGGCCAGTACGTCGGTGATGTAGACCACCTCGAACGGGAGCTCGCCAAGATGCGCGGTGTAGTCGCGGGTGAAATAGGTATAGTCGTGCGGGTTGATCATGATGACCCGTTTGGCCCCGGCCGCCTCGAGCTGGGCCACGTTGTGGCGGGCATGCTCGACAAAGGTCTCCAGGCTTATGTCCAGGAGCTCGCCCAGCGTCGCACCCGGGCGGGCCAGGATGCCGAAGTCCGCCCCCGCCGCCTGCAGGATGCGCGCGGCCTTGCGTGGCACGTCGGTGGTCTCGAAGGCGTTGAAGTAGTCGACGAAGAGGATGCTCTCCCCGCTACGCGGGATCTCGAGTCCCTCCGCCCAGCGCGTCAGCTCCTCCTCGGGGCCGGTGAAGTAGCCAAGGAAGCGGTCGATGTAGGAGACGATCTCCTCGTAGCGCTCAAATCCGATCTCCTCGGCCACCAGGTCCCGCCTCACCTTGCGCACCAGGTCCACGGTGGTGGTGGAGCTCCCGTAGAAGTCCCCTGCGAAAAGGGTGTTGGGGCAGCGCAGCTCGCAGGCCCCGCACTCGAGGCAGTTGGTGATCGACTCGCGCAGATCCCCCACCGTGCCCATGCCCTTGGAGACCGCGAGCAGCGAGGAGTGAAAGCCGTAGGAGGTGTGCGCCTCATCCCGGTCGTCCTGGTAGACGGGGCAGACCTCGCGGCAGAACTTATGCCGGCAGGCAAAGACGGCGTAGCAGTCCTTGACGATGGGGTCAGGTATGGTGGTGCCCTCGACCCGCTGGGTGTAGAAGGGCTTCAGGCTCAGCTGCGGGCTCATGACTCTCCTCCGGGATACGCCTCGTCCAGGTTGTACTTGCCAGGGTTCATGATGTTGTTGGGATCCAGCATCCGCTTGATGGACTTCATCAAGTCAAACTGGCCCTCGGCCAGCTCCTCGTAGCAGGAGACGTCGACCTCGCCCTCGCGCTGGCCACCGTGGGCCGCGGAGACCGAGCCGCCCGCGCGCACCGAGATGCGCGCGATATCCACCTTGGCCTGGACCCAGTCGCGCCAGATTTCCTCGGTCATTTCCAGCTCGTTGACTCCGATGTCGATCTCGGTGAGATAGTCCCCCCAGGCTCTGAAGGGCCCGTTGGTGTAGGTGAACATCCCCCAGTCGTCGAAGTGCTCCGGGTGCTTGGCAACTAGGTCCGCGGCGATGCGGTGCCACTCCCGGGTCACCTTGGGCAGCGCGGAGTAGTTGATGGCCGCGTCCTCGCAGCTCCAGGACATCAGCTTGATCTGGCCGTTGGCGCGCCCGTGGTAGGCAAGGTGGTAGCGGTCGTGCCGGCTGGCCCAGTCTCCCTCGCAGATCTCGGTGCCCATGTACTTTCCGCCCAGGGATCCGCCGATCTCGAAGACCACGTCGCGCGCGGCCTCGACCTCGGCACGCGTGCCGTACAGGATGGTGGCCGCGGCGCTCTTCACCCAGGAGGGCAGTGGGATCCAGGCCTCATCGTCGCGACGGAGAAATTCCACTTTGTGTTGGTCAAACATGAAGATTCCGGCGATAGTCCTGAGCCCGCTGCGCCCCAGGGCGCCAATGATGCGGTGGGAGTCCGCGTAAGACTCGGTGGCGAAAAAGATGGGCAGCTCGGCCTCCGGCCGCGGTGCGAGGTCCAGAGTTGCCTCGGTGCAGATCCCGAGCGTTCCCTGGTGCCCAAGGAAGAGGTCCTTCAGGCGGTAGCCGGTGCTCGACTTGTGAATCTTGCGGGCGCCTCCGTTGCCCACCCGGATGACATCCCCGGTCGGGAGGACCACCTCCATGGAGAGGACCAGGTCGGGCACGTGCCCGTATCCGGCACCCAGCAGGCTCCAGCCGCCGGAGCCGATCCTGCCACCCACGGCGTTGACCGGATATGAGGCCGGGTCGTCCGGATACCAGAGATTCAGCGGGCGTAGGATCTTGTTCAGTTCCTGCATGTTGATGCCGGGCTGGACGGTGACCGTCTGGTTCTCCTCGTCGATCTCCAGCACCGCGTGCATCCGCTTGATGTCGACGACGATCCCGCGCTTCAAGGGCGTGGCCCCGTCGGCCAGGCCCGCTCCGCCACCCCGGGCGACGATCGGCACCTTGTGACGGTTGGCGATGCGCACCACCTCGGCCACCTCGGCGGTCGAGCCCGGTCTCACCACCACGTCGGGCAGGAGCTTCTCCCACAAATGCAGGCCCATGGGCGATGCGTTGGTGGTCCGGATGGCCCGGTGAAAGAAGTCGGTCAGTACGTGCTCAGGGCCGAGCGCGGCAACCAGCTCCGGAAGCGCCGCTTCGAACCCTCGTTGAACGTCTGTAATGGCCTCGGCCATGCTCCCTCCTTGCATAGCTCGCAGAGAATCCCCGGATTCCGCGGCGAGTCGCCGGCGCTCCTGCGCCGTCTCTCGCCAAGCGAAGTCCGCGTCGATTTGGAATGGTAGCAAAGGGGAATGCGCCGCGCAGCCTAAAACCTTTATTTATAAAGTTTTTATCTAGATTCCCTGGTCAATGATGCTCACGGCTGAGATGGCGACACCCAGCCGGTTGGAGATGCATAATCGAGCGCCACAAAAGGGCTCTGCCAGGCCAAAACCTTTACTCTTAATGTTTTTTTCTAAAAAGCGCCTTGCAGTCGATTTTCCTCTGCTACCATTCGGCATCAACCCAGCTAACGCCCATCCAAAACGGTGGGCCAGGGCTGGATGACAGGCAGGCATCCAAGTCCACTCATGCCCGGTCCACTCGCTGGGCCGGGGAAGGGCGCGATGGAGGCGCAGTAGGCCGGGGGTCCGGGGGGCCGGCGGGCTGGCCGCCCGAACGCCATCTCGGGAGACCGGCGCCACGGCGCCACGCATCCGGGCATCCGGGCCGATCGCCGAGCCGAACCGATCAATAGACAAGGGGGAAATAGTGGATGACACTTTGAACGTCGACCTTCACGTGCATGACGAGCATCAACTCGCCGAGATGGGCTATCGCCAACAGCTCTCACGCGTAGTCGGGATCTGGCAGAATTTCACGGTCGGGTTCACTTACCTATCGCCGGTGGTGGGTGTCTACCCACTCCTGGCCTACGCCATAGCCACATCAGGAGGTGTCTTCTTCTGGTCGATACCGCTGGTGGTTCTGGGGCAGTTCTTCGTCCTGCTCACCTTCGCCGAGGCCTCCTCGCAGTATCCCATCGCCGGCGGGGTGTACCAGTGGGCAAAACGCCTGGTAGGGCCGAGATACGCCTGGCTGTCCGGGTGGCTTTACACCTGGGCCCTGCTGGTCACCATTGCCTCGATCGCCTTCTCCGCGGCCTCCTATGCAGGACCGCTCTTCGGGTATTCGGTAACTTACGCGAGCACGGTCATCACCGCCTTGGTGGTCATCGCCATAGCCACCGCGATCAATCTGGCCGGTGTGCGCCGCCTGGCCTTCTTCTCGGCGATCGGCACCGCCGCGGAGGTGGCGGCCACCTTGGGCCTGGGAATCTACCTGCTCCTCTTCGATCACCATCGCGGCCTCTCCGTGATCCTCAAGAGCTACGGCGCCGCGGGCGGCCACTCCATCGTCGGCCCGTTCCTGGCGGCGGCCCTCTTCAGCGTGTGGATCTTCTACGGCTTCGAGGCCTGTGGTGACATCGCCGAGGAGGTCAAGAACCCCTCCCACACCATCCCCAAGGCCATGCGCCGCGTGCTCGGTATCGGGGCCATCGCCTCGACCGTGATCACCCTCGGCTTCCTGGTGGCCATCCCCAACATCGGCGCGGTGATCTCCGGAAAGGACGCCAACCCGGTTGGGACGGTGCTCACCGCGGCGCTAGGCGGCTTCGGGGCAAAGATCGCCCTGGCCGTGATCGTCTTCGCATTCGTCTCCTGCACGACTTCACTGCAGGCGGCCGCCACACGCTTGGTCTACTCCTACGGCCGTGACGGGGTGCTCGTGGGCGGGCACCGCCTCTCCAGCGTGCATCCCCGCTTCCACATGCCTCCGGGCGCGGTAATGGTGACCTCGCTGGTGCCGGCGGTAATCGTCTTCCTGCCCTCGGCGACTGTGGCGCGAATCATCACTTTCGCCGCGGTCGGCATCTACGTCGGCTTCCAGAGCGTGGTCCTGGCCTCGATCATTGCCCGGGCGCGCGGCTGGAAGCCCTCGGGTGCTTTTCGTCTCGGTAACTGGGGATGGGTGGTCAACCTGGCGGCGCTGGCCTACGGCATCTCGGCCATCGTCGTCCTCTCCGTCAAGACGCCTCCCAACGGAACCAGCTTTCTCGACCGTTGGCTGGTGCCGGTTTCGGTAGCCATCTTTGCGGTGGCCGGGCTCGCCTACATGGCGATCTTCCGCCCCAAGGAGAACATCCGCGCCGATGCCCGGGCGGAGTCGGTGGTGGAGGCCTAAGGCTTCGCACCAATCAGGCGAACGGCCGTGCGAGGGGCCGTTCCACGCGGGGAGCCGAGGCCGTCGGGTGGCTCGGCTCCCCGTCTTTCATCACCCCACTCCGGTTCCGCCCGATGCGTACCATCTCGGGCCGGCGGGCCAGGAATATGCCCAGGCCCAACCGCCTGCCGGGGTGGCCGAGCTGCGCACCGCGGGCGTCATTTAGCCATGTGCGCATCGCAACAATCTCCGGCGCCCTTCCCGCCCGGGGCCCAGGCCGCGGTACCGGGGACCGACGCACTTTGCCGCACTGGCTCCACGGGTAACGCCGGGTGCCAGCGTTTCAAGACGATACCGATGACCTGGCGGATCGAGCGGATCGATCAGGGCCGTAACACTTGGACCAGCATGTCTGTGAACAGGGTTAGCGCAAGGGAGTGATCTCCGCGGAAGTCGGGTGGCCGGCCCATCGAGCTAGCACTGGCGATCGCATAAGCAGCGCGATCGGGCCGTGGCTTGATAGAAACGAAGACCGGAGCTCCATAACGCAGCGCAACCCACGCAGCCCATATGCGCGCCGTCCGTCCGTTGCCGTTTGCATAGGGGTGGATCCGAATCCACTCGCCGTGGGTGATGGCAGCGAGGGAGGCCACTGCTTGCAGCTGGGCCGCATTCGCCGGGCGGCCGCCAGGGGGGAGGACTGCGTCTAGGCGCGCAGCACCGGCTCCGACCTTAGAGAGAAGCTGGAGCACAGCCTCGCGGACTTGCGGGGAGAATACGCCGACCTTGCTTGGCCACCCGTCGAGCTGGCGCGTACCCACACCGACCTCGTAACCGATGAGCTCGGGCACCATGGGGTCTCCGCGAAAGTGGCCCGCATACCCCGCGACCGGCAGCTTGCAGCCCGTGTAGCAGGCCGCGTGCCAGCGCTGGACTTCGGCCATGCCGGGCATCACCCTCCCCAGAGCAATTGCCCTCAGCTCAGTAAGCAGGGAGCCGACGTTTTTGCGGATGCGCGCGCGGTCGGCGGGGTCGTCGTCATTCCAGGGTGGGCCAGGCACCGGCTCAGCGGGCGCCGGCTTCGAAAGCAGCAAGTACGCCCAGGGGATCACTGCCGCCCTCAGCGGCCCCTGTTCCACCGGAGTGGTCATGGAGCGCATGTGCTTGCAGCGGTTCGGGCGCTGCCTCTCCGGCAACGAAATCCTCGATACTCTGAGTGACAATCTCGTCGTATGCGGGACCGGAGAGTTCGGCCAGGCGGCGCGCGGCCGTGACGAGCTCTCCGGCTACCCGCGCCGCACGTATGGCGAGCTCGTGCCTAATGGCCTGTTCGATAAGTTCGTTTTGACTGATGTGCTCCCGCGCCGCGACTTCGCGCAACAGCTCGCGCAACCGCTCGTCTCGGAACCGCAGTGGAAAGACGCTACGGGTTTCGCTCATGATCGCCTGTCTTACTCCCTTGCGTGATGTCAATACTCCTATTATGACATCCTAGAGCAGAAGCGCACCGAACTGGCTCCTACAGCCGCGAGAGCTCGAAGCCGAAGCTGCATCAGTGCTCGCCCTCATTAACTACCCCCGCCTTCAGGCGAGGGTAGTTAATGAGACCGCCCTGGCGGTCGCGGCCGCGCACGCCAAACCTCCGGCCGGCATGCGGGGCTGGGACTCCATCTGGACACCGTGATCGGCCCGATCGATGCTCCCGCCATCGCCTTCACGCCGCTCACCCTGCTGGAGGAGCTGGAGTAGTGGGCAGCTACTTGCGTGTGAGGGCGACGCGGTGTGAGCCTGTCTCGGCCTCCTTTTTGCTCAACACGCACCGCTTATCGGGAGTCAAGACGCCAGAAGTTCATCGGTCGCCGATTGGGTAAGGGGGTTGCCAACCGTTGGCGGTTTCGCGTGATTCTCTTCCCCTCGAGCATGACTTTCACAGGGTCCTCGGATGATCGTGGCCGTGAAGCTGTCTTGCGTGGGCAAAGGCGAACGGCGTGAGCCGCCA
>JAJYNL010000102.1 GCA_021786375.1 Actinomycetes bacterium | reverse complement strand
CCAGTAGTAGGGGCTGTTGAGCCTGTGGGCGAAGACTTGGCGACCATCGAGGAGGCGCGGGCATCGCCAAGGGCCGCCAAGTCGGTTGCGCAGCAAACGTTCACAACTCAATCAGCCCCAAATTCCCCTGCCGACGCCACCGCAGCACCGCGGCTCCCCGCTTGGCGATCGGGGCGCTAATCTTGATCACCGCGGCAGCGACAACTTCCCCGACAATCACCGGCCGTGAGGGGCTGGTTTCTTTCTGGGGCATTCTTGGCATTTTTCCCTCATCGGCTCATGAGCAAGCGCTAAAATCGCGAGCTGGTCTCGGGTCTTTTCCCCGCAGGTGGCGGTGAAATGCCGAATGGTGCACAGCGTGACAATCTTCGAGCGCGAGCCAATTAGGGCGGCAATCTTCGATGCCATGGAGCAGACGCGAGGAGGCATTGGCACATCACTCTTTCTGGTGGGAGAGGCCGGCCTTGGCAAGACAACCCTGGTCAACGAGGCCTGCGCTCAAGCAAAGCGCGAGGGATTTTCGGTAGCATTTGCCGCTTGCTCCGAGGTCGACACGCTGATACCGCTGGCCATGCTGGAGAGGCTTCTGAGCGGAGTCGAGCTTTCCCCGATGCGGGTGGACCGCTTGGCGATATCTTCGGCGGATATGTTGGCGGCTCGTTACATCGAGCTCTCCGCCTGGCTGCGCGAGCCTCGGGATTCGCCCTTGCTATTGGTGGTCGACGACCTCCAGTGGGCGGACCCGGATTCGCTCACGCTACTTACCGCCCTTTGCAGGCGCTTGGACGGTGTGGCGGCGATGGTGCTGGCGGCCACGCGAACCTGGCCACCGGGTGCCATCGAGAGCGCTCGCTGCCTCGCCGGTGAGGACCTGGCCGGCCTCGAGCATCTAACCGCTCTCTCGGATTACGCGGGCCAGGCCCTCTTGCGCGAGTGCGCAGGTGGCGAGGTTCCCCCCGAATCGGCCTCCCGGGCCCTGGCGAGCTGCGCGGGAAATCCGCTGCTGCTGGCCGAGGTGGGGAGGGGATGGGCGCGGGGGGAGGACATGTTGTCCGGCTCAGGGCCGCTATCGGAGAGGGTCTTCCTTCCACGCTTTGCCGGAGTAGGTGCGCGCGGGTTGCGCTGGGCCCGGGCGGCCAGCGTGCTGGGAACCCGTTTTTACCCGCCGCACGTGGACGCGCTGCTGGGGTTGGGCGGCCTGGAGGGCGTCGAGTCGCTGGAGGCCCTCTGCGAGGCCGGGGTGATGCGGGCGGCTTCCGCGGGCGAAGCGGAGTTCGTGCACCCGCTCCTGCGCGAAGCTCTCTACCAGGACATGGCCGTGCCGGTACGGCGAGCCGCACACGCACGCGCATTCAGCCTGCTGAGCGAGCGCGGACTCCGATCGGCTCAGGCGGCGGCGCACGCTCTCGCCGCGGAGTTGCATGGAGACTCCGAGGCCATCGCTGGGGTTCTGGGAGCCGCCCGTGCGGCCCTGGCCACGGGAGCGATGTCGACCGCAGTGGAATATTTCGCCGGCGCGCTTCGCCTAGCCGGGGACTCTCCTGACCCCGCGGTCCTGCGCGAGCTGGCTGAGACCTGCCTGCTGGTTGGGCGGGTGGACCAGGCGGAGACAGCGGCGCGGCGCCTGCTGGATCTGCCTGGCCTGGGGGAGGAGATGCGCCTATGCGCCCTGCGCGTCTACGGCCAGACGATGATGGCCTCGGCCAGGCTGGAAGAGGCGGAGCGCGCTTCGCAAGAAGCATCGAATCTGGCGCTCGGCTTCGATCCGGCCCTCGCCGTCGAGATCCTGTTGGACGGCGCTTACGCGAGCTGGATCTACCGTACACCGCGCATAGCCGGCCAGGTGGTCGAGCGTGCCTTCGGCCTGGCCCGCGAGATCGCGGTCACGGACCCGCGGATTCTTGCCTCGGCCACCGCTGCACGGGCCAATCTCGCCTGTATCAGTGGTGATCCGTCCGGCTTCGACGAACTTGCTGTGGTCGCGCGACCGCTGCTCAGGAGTCCGCACCCCAACCAGGTCCGTTCACCGTGGGCGTGGGACCCCGTCTTTGCCTACATCAACGTGGCCAAGATCCTGGAGCGTTTCGACGAATGCACCGACGCCTATGCCCTACTGGCGGAGACGACCAAGAACCAGGGCGCCGAACTGAGCTACTGGTCCTATTCGGTCAACCACTCCGACGTGCTGTGGAGAACCGGAAGGCTGGAGGAGGCCTACGCGCTGCTTTACGAGGGTGCAGGGGTTGCCGAGCTTTTCCGCGGGCTTTCGCCGTTTGTCTCCATCGGACTGGCCTTTCTCAGCCACGAGCGCGGGCTCGCGGAGGAGCGCGACAGATGGACCGGGCGGGTTACCGCGGCGATGGCGGCAATGGGGGAGATGCCGTACCTGCGCCTGTGGCTGCTTTACATCGACTGCAGCCGCGAGCTTGGCCGGGGCCGCTCCGAGGTAGCGGCAGGGATTGCCACGCGCATCCGAGCGCTTGCGGAGAGTTCGGGTATCCTCGAGCCTTGCGCGGTCCCTTGGCATGCCACGGCGATAGAGGCCTTCACCGCTGCCGGGAGGTTGGAGGAGGCTTCGGAGCTGGCCGGCTTTCTCGGCTCGCTGTGCGCACGGCTGCCCTGCCACGCCCCCCGGGCGGTGGCCCTGGCGGGTAGCGCCTGGATCGAGTGGCTGCGCGGCGACCCCGAGAGCGCGGAGGCGCTCTACCGGGACGCCCTTGCTCACAACGCCGCAGTGGCGATGCCGATCGCCCACGCGGAGACGCTGATCGGCTATGGTCGCTTCCTGCGCCTTAGCGGCAATGCCGCCCGGGCGCGCAAGGTGCTCGGGGAAGCCGGCGAGATGCTCGAGCCCACCGGCGCTCGGCGCCTCCAGGAGCTGGCATACCAGGAGTTCGCGGTTGCCGGGGGGCAAGCCAGGCGCCGTAATCATGCGTCGCCGGGCCTGACCGCCCAGGAGAAGAGGGTGGCCGATCTCGCCGCCGGGGGATTGACGAACAAGGAGATAGCGCAGAGCCTCTACCTGTCGGCCAAGACGGTCGACCACCACCTGGCCAGCGTCTATCAAAAGCTGGGCTTGAAATCGCGCCGGGAGCTCATGCTCGGCTGGCAAGCCCCGGGTGGCGGGGACGGCTGACCCTTTGGCGCATATGGGGCGTTTTCCCGATGCTATCGTCCGCCACCACCGGAATACTCGTCATGGCGGGAGGCCCGTGGCCAGGGCAATGCGCGCCCGCTGGTAAGGGCGTGACACGAAGGCCACCCATGGGCGCCCTACGGAGGTGGCCGATGGCCGGTGAGAACTTGGTGGTCACTCTGACCATCCATCCAGGCGAGTCCTTCAGCGGGTCGATCTCCGTCGAGCCCGGCGAGCCGGCGCTGGCGTTCTCCAGCTGGCTTGGCTTCTTCGAGGCGATAAACGCGATCAGGCAGGCATTTGATCTCCCGGATATGGGGAAGTCTCCCGATGCAGGGGGTGAGCGCCTTCCGTAGCCTTGTCTCCCGGACTTCACTCTAGGGAGGCGCCAGATGGGCGGGGCAAGGGCCGAAAAAAAGTCAGTTCGCAGGTTTGTGTTGTCGATGTTCTCGGCGCTGGCGCTTTTCGGCGCCGCGCTTCAGGTGGTGCCGATGGCCGTCGCCTCGGCCGGCGCCACCACCTGGTTGGCGGGCACAGCCCCGCTCAGCGGACTCAACCCGAGTGCCTACGCGGCCAACCCCAACGTCAATCTGAACGCCGTCTCCTGCCCGGCCGCCGGCAACTGCGTGGCGACTGGGAGCTACCAGGGCTCATCAGGAGGGCAGCAGGGTGTGAACGAGATCCTTACCTCCGGCGCCTGGAGCGCCGGCACCATGCCCACCGGAGGGCTCTCCGTCAATCCGACCAATGCCAACATCTCTCCGATCGCCATCTCCTGCCCGGCCGCCGGCAGCTGCGTGGCGGTGGGCAATTACACCGACTCCTCCGGCGCTACCCAGGGCTTTGTGGAGACGCTTTCCGCGGGGACATGGTCCTCCATGACGGCACCGCTTCCCGCCACCGCGGCGGCCAGTCCGGTAGTTCACCTTTACGCCATCTCCTGCCCGTCATCGGGAACCTGCTTCGCCGTAGGCACCTATTTCGACAGTGCGGTCAATGGCAGGGTCGGTCTTATCGAGACCCTCGCCTCGGGGAGCTGGAGCGCCACCACCGCACCGCTTTCCGGGCTCAGCCCCGCCCCTTCCGCCAATCCCGGGGTCAACCTGGCCACCCTCTCTTGTTCCACCAGTTCGGCCTGCGTTGCGGTGGGGGAATACAACGACTCCTCCGGCAACACTCAGGGCCTTATCGAGACCCTCGCCTCGGGGAGCTGGAGCGCCACCACCGCACCGCTTTCCGGGCTCAGCCCCGCTCCCAGTGGGAGTGGTGCTGACGCACAACTCACCACCGTCTCGTGTCCGGCGAGCTCGGCCTGCCTGGTATTGGGCAGCTACAAGGACTCCTCGGGCAACTTCCAGGGCCTCATCGAGACCCTCGCCTCGGGGAGCTGGAGCGCCACCACCGCACCGCTTTCCGGGCTCAGCCCGGCCGCCGGTTCCAGCCCCGGCATAGGCTTCACCCAAGCCTCCTGTGCTTCGGCCACCAGCTGCGTGGGCGTCGGCAGCTACGTCGACTCCTCGGGCAACTTCCAGGGCCTCATCGAGACCCTAGCCTCGGGGAGCTGGAGCGCCACCACCGCACCGCTCGGTGCCAACCCGCCGGCGGCCGCCAATCCGCTGGCCGATCTCAAGGAACTTTCCTGCCCGGCCGCCGGCAGCTGTGTCGCGGTGGGCAATTACACCGACTCCTCCGGCAACACTCAGGGCCTTATCGACACGCTCTCCTCGGGCACATGGATCGGCGCTGCCGCACCGCTTGGATCGCTGAACCCCTCCGCAGCCTCGGATCCCGCGGTGGGACTTTACTCTCTTGCCTGCCCGGACGCCACCTCGTGCATGGCGGTGGGTAGCTACGACGACAGCACCGGTGCCCAGCAAGGGCTGTTTGAGTCGAACCTGGCCCGGAGCGTCACCGTCTGTACATGGACAGACGGTGGGTACGCAAGCAGCAACAACAACTGGTCCGACCCTTCCAACTGGTCGGGAAGCGGTTGCACCAATCCGGGTGGCCCTCCGGCGGGTTCACAGCTGGTCTTTCCCACCCCGGTACCCAATGGCGTCGCGCCGGTGAACGACATCGCCGCCGGGACCGTCTTTGACAGCCTGGTCATCCAGGACGCCTACACTCTGGGCGGCAACCAGATCGTCCTTGATCCGGCTTCGGGCACCGGCGTCGCGGTCTCGAGCCCGAACGGGGCTACGGTATCGATCTCCCTACCGATCGTGCTGGGGAGTTCGCAGACCTTTTCCTCCGCCAACAACACCGTGGTGAACCTGGACTCCTCTGTCGGAGACGGCGGTGGCGGCTTCGGGCTCGTCCTGAGTGGATATGCCTGGAACGTCAAGTCGGCCAATACCTATGCCGGAGGCACCAGCATTGGCGGCAATGCCTACGTGAACTATGAGAACAGTTCCGCCTTCGGCAGCGGGCCCGTGACGGTTGCATCGGGCAGCACGCTGGACATGTCGGACGGCACCACTCTCTCCGATCCGCTCTCCATAGGCGGATCGGGCTACGGCGGGGACGGAGCCCTGGAGCCCTCCTTCGGCGGCACCGCGACGGTTAGCGGCACGCTCGCCCTGGTGAGCGACACCACGCTCGAAGCGGGAGGGGCCGGCTCGCTCCTGGTCCTCAGCGGCGGGGTGACCG
The DNA here is from genome assembly GCA_021786375.1 of Actinomycetes bacterium. Lineage (GTDB taxonomy): Bacteria > Actinomycetota > Acidimicrobiia > Acidimicrobiales > Acidimicrobiaceae > Acidithrix. The sequence goes on along the minus strand of JAJYNL010000102.1, from coordinate 16,056 downwards.
GAGCATCCACCCTCACTGTGAACGGCGCCAACGCCGGTTGGGGCACGGTTGAGATCTCCGCCCCGGCCGGCTACACCGGGGGCACCAACTTGGCGGGCGGTGTTCTCCAGGTGTCGGCTCCCGGGACCCTGGGCAGCGGGCCGGTTTCGGTGGCCGCCGGGGCGACACTGCAGCTTGCCGGGGGCGTACGCCTGGGTAACCCCCTGACTCTTGGGGGCGGCACCGGGGCGTCGAACGGAAACCTCGAGGCGCTTTCCGGAGTGGACACCTGGGCGGGAACCGTCACCCTCAACGCCGCGACCACCCTCGCCGCGGACACTTCGACCGCCATGTTGAGGGTGAGTGCCGACGTGAGCGGAACCGGCCCCCTCTCCATCACCTCCCCCGCCGCGGGTGCGGGCGGGCTTGTCGTGCTGGGATCGCCGGGAAGTTACAGCAACGGCACTGTGGTCGAAGCGGGAGGCTCCTTGCGCGTCACCGACTCGCGGGCCCTCTCGGCCGGCGCCGTGATGGTGGATGCCGGAGGGGTGCTTCAGTTGTGGGACTTTATCGCTCTCCCGAACGCATTGACCATCGCCGGCACGGGCAACGGGGGTACCGGTGCGGCCCTGCAATGGGCACACAACGTCGCGCTTTCCGCTCCTTTGACCCTCTCCTCCTCCGCCACCATCGGCCAGTCGGCCACTTATGTGCTGACCCTGGCTGCGGGTGCAACCGGGACCGGCACCTTGACCAGTGTTGCGCCTCTCGTGCTTCCCGCCGGCCAGAGTGCCTCCAACACCGGCGGGGTGGTCACCTCCTATGGCTACTTCCAGGCGGACGGGTCGGTAAACGCCTCAGTCGCCTCCAACGGGGGCACGCTGCAGGGCACGGGAAGCGCTGCCGGGCTCTCCATGGGCTGCAACTCCACCTTTAGTCCGGGAGACGGCGCTCCGGGAATATTCACCTCCAGCGCGGGGATCGCCTTTGCCTGCTCAGGAGGGCCGGCCACCTACGACGTCGTCATCGGCGGCACCACCCCCGGGAGCGGATACTCGCAGGCCGTGCTTAGCTCGGGCTCGCTGCAGCTTGGGGGAGCCTCGCTTGCGGTCAGCTTCGCGAGCGGGTATTCGTCGGTATATGGTGACGTCTACGACATCATCTCCAACCTGGGTGGGGGGGCGCCATCAGGGGTGCTCACCTATCAGGGGATCCGGCTCCCTGAGGGATCGACCTTTACCGCAGGGGGACGTGTGCTGATGGTCAGCTACGCCGGTGGCTCCACCAGCCACGACGTGACTCTCACCGATGTGACCCCGCTTCCGACCACCACCACGGTGACCCTGACCCCGGCCACCTCGGTCTACGGAGCCTCGGTGACCTTCACCGCCACCGTCAGTTCCTCCAGCGGTGTGCCCTCGGGTTCGGTAACCTTCGCAAGCGGCTCGACCGTCCTGTGCACGGCGATGCTTTCCGGATCCAAAGCCACCTGCGTCGCCGGTAGCGCTCCGGTGGGCACCGACACCATCACCGCGACGTACAAAGGCTCGGGAACCTACGCGCCTTCCGTGGGGACCGCCACGCTGGTCGTCAACACTGCGACGCAGAGCCCGCACAACCGGAACGGCTATTGGCTGGTGGGAGCAGACGGCGGAGTCTTCAGCTTCGGGGACGCCGGTTTCTGGGGCTCGGCTGCCACCATGCACCTGAACGCCCCGATCGTGGGAATCGCCTCCACCTCCGATGGCCACGGCTATTGGCTGGTGGGAGCAGACGGCGGAGTCTTCAGCTTCGGGGACGCCGGTTTCTGGGGCTCGGCTGCCACCATGCACCTGAACGCCCCGATCGTGGGAATCGCCTCCACCTCCGATGGCCACGGCTATTGGCTGGTGGGAGCAGACGGCGGAGTCTTCAGCTTCGGGGACGCCGGTTTCTGGGGCTCGGCTGCCACCATGCACCTGAACGCCCCGATCGTGGGTTGATGGAGAGTGTTTCAACGGTCGAGAACCGGTGCCTGGGTGGCCCCGGGTGAGCGGGATCACACCGCCACCGGGGCCGCCCCTGGGCATCCCAAGCCCGAGCACGTTGCGAAGCTGAACGCTCCGGTGTCACCCGGATGTCCCGCGGCCATGTCCCCCCCCGAGGGTGATCCCAACTGCAAAGCTGGCGCCCGAGCATGACCGCGGGGCCAATCCCAGCCCGGGACGGCATTTCCCCTGAAGTGGGACCCGAGGACCGATACGCGAACTGGGCCCGGCATTAGCCGCCCGATGCGTGGGCGTCGGAATCCATTTTTCGTGGTTATGCCGCTCCGGCGCCGCATCCCTTGCGGATCCGAGCCGGGCCTCCTCGCAGGGTGGGCAAAGTGCCGGCTAGAGCAGCGCCTGCAGCACCCGAGCCGTCGAATCTGCGAGGCGGCCGGCCTCCTGTGCCGAAAGGGGCTCACACAGCCAGTCCCAGTGCAGCGATACGGTGTCGCCGATCTTGAGTCGTCGGCCCTCACGACCCACCATGGCCTCGAGCCCAAGGCGGACTCTCTCGGCTCGGGGCTTGCCTTCCTTCAGACTACGGCCGTCGAATACGAGTTCGCGGCTCTCGACCGTGGCCCGATCGCCGTCGACGGAGAGTAGGGTGCCCTGGCGGATCCTGCATCCATCCAGGACGGAGAGAACCTTTTCCGGGCCACCCCGACGCAGGACGCCGAGCCAGGGATAGACCACAAAGACGTGGTAGTTGTGCTGCAGGGGAGCGCCGTGTGCGAGAGGGGATACCAGCTCCTCTTCGTGGCGCCCGGTCCGGATCTCCATGCGCACGACCGACGAGGCGGCGAAGTCCTCTTCAGTCACCCGGGCGGCCATTGGGCCACCCAGCCAGTACGCATCCACCACCACATCCTCCAGGGGGTCGGCTATGTGGTTCGCGCGCGCAATGAGGCTCAGGTAGGGCCAGGCCCCGGTGAACTGGCGGGCGATTGCAGCCAGCCCGCCCGTTGGGGACGTATCCGACCCTGCGGCCGCCGCTGTCAGCAGCGAGGGGTCGTCGGGACCGCAATAGCCGAGTTCGTTAGGGGGATAAGCGTAGAGGGCGAAGCGGCGCCTTCCGCGCGCCGCCGAACCATCGGCGCTGCTTTGAGTGGCCACCAAGGGTTACTCCTCGCTCTGGGCCACCCAGCCGGCGTCGAGGCGTGCCAGCTCCTCGAAGGCCGCGTCGATCTCGGCAGCCTCCTCCGGTGTGAGAATTTGGATTACCATGCCCGCGTGTACCAGGACGCGTTCGCCACCCTCCAGCTCGGGAAATAGCAATCCGTTGTAAGGGCGCACCTCGCCTGCCAGTTCTACCATTGCAACCGGCCCATCGACGCTTTGAACCGTTCCGGGGATGCTGACGCACATGTGACCTTCTCCAACCTTTGGTGCGGGAATGCCCGGTCTAGCCGGACCTCGGCCCCACTCTTATGCTTAGCAGCTCCTCTTCGGCCACCAGCGCGTTTTCGGGGTCATCGAGGGAGGGGAAGTAGGTGGGCACCCGCACCGTGGTCAGGGCCGACCTGGCCTGATCGCGGAGGATGCGGTTCTGGGCGAAGAGGTCTCCGGCGCAGACGATGGCACGGGGCTGCCATTCCTTGAGCAGGCGCACCATCGCAGTACCGACAAAGTTGCCTAGCGAGACGAAGATGGAACGTGCGAGAACGTGGCGCTCCACGCCGGCTAAGCGGTAGCTCATCACGCTGCGCAGGAGTCGCGCACCCTCCAGGTTGTAGCCTCTGGCCCCGGGAGCGACGAAGGTGTCCACCTCCACCGCCTCCGGCTCGGGAGCCATGGCCGCGGCCACGTCCGCTTCCTCCATCCCGATAAGGAGGGATGCAGCGGCAAAGAGCCAGCCCGGTGCGGTGGAGGAGATGGCGCCGACTCCCGGGTCGAAGGATTCGATCGCGGCGGTGAGACCGGGAAAGGCGAGGCGGTAGTTGGCCACCAGGCGTGGCCCGTTCTCGTCTATCCCGGCGACGGCGGCCAGCAGGTCTGCGCCTCGCATGGGCAGCGCATCGAAGCCGATGAGAGGGGAGACCTTCCCATCGGGATCGTGGGCGGCGATCATGGAGTCGGGGTCGTCAAAGGATAGCCAGGCCACCGCCACCGCCTGATCCTCCATGCGATAGCGGGCGAGCGCGGTCGAAATGCGCGGGAAATCGCTCATCTGGGAGCCTCGGAAAGGGAGCGGACAATCTCCGAGACCTCGATATCGCGCAGCTGGGTCGCCTTCACCCCGAGGCGGGCAAGCTCGCCCACGGCGGCGAGGACGAACTCCGGGAATCGCTTCTTCAGCTCCGGGGTGAGGCCCAGCTCGAAGCTGAGCGCGTCGGCGGGGACAATTCCGATGAGGACCATGTCCATCGGGGTTCCCAGGCCCGCTGACAACTTGAAGAGATGGACCGGGTCGACCTCGTGGGCGGTAGGGCGCATGTTGGGGCCGAGCTCCCCTAGGATCCGGGAATCGAGCCGAAAGATCGATCCCGGGTCTGCTTCGGTGGCCACTGCGTCCAGTACGATCACCGGCCGGCTCACGCCGATCAGCTCCATCAGGCCGAAGCCGGCTAACCCTCCGTCGACCACCTCGATCCCGGGCGCGAAGTCGAAGCATGCGGCGAGACATTTGGCGGCGTATACCCCGATGCCCTCGTCCCGGTAGAGGATGTTCCCCATCCCGACGACCAAAGGCTCAGCCATGCTTGGTCCCGGACCGCTTCACGTACTTGTAGCCTCCGAAGGAGATCACGATGTCGCCTTCCTTCCACATGATCGAGCGCCAGATCTCGTAGTAGATGTGGAAGACAGCCCAGGCGATGATTATCCAAGCCGTGACCAGGTGCGTCTCGCGTACTCCGACGTTTCCGCCGAACACCGTAAGCGTCCAGTCGGTCACGAAATGGAGCAGGCTCGGCCACCAGCTTCCGACCGCGGAGATGTTGGCGCTGTAGGAAGCCACGTAGAGCTGGAAGCCGGTCAGCAGCTGGGTCAGAATTATCAGATGGAAGACGAGGAAGAGCACCGCCAGGAACGGGTCGCGCTTGGAGGTGTCCAGCCGCTTGCGCCGGTTGAAGGTGACGAAGTTTAGGAGAGCCTCTTTGAACTCGGTGAGGTTCTCGGGACTCGGTCTCAGATCGGTAATGTCCCTGTGCTTGGTGGAAAAGACGTAGAGGTAGGCGATGAGGAACATCGAGACATCAAGCACGAGAGCGCCGTAGAAGTGGATGGCGCGGTTCCAGGCCATGAAGTAGGTGGCGGCGTCGATCCGCGTCGGGTTGGGGGAGTAGTAAGGATTGGCGATGTAGAGGCCTGTGACGAAGCAAACCACCACTGCCAGAGCCTGGAACCAGTGGATGGCCCGCCAGGTCGCCGTCATGCGCGGCACCCGGACCACTTGCACGACCGGCTCGTCGTCCGCCGTCGGGCCCGTGCCGGGCCGGAGTTCGAGCTCTTTCTTGCTCATGGCCGCCTCCTAGCCCCCCATGCCGGTGACGCTGCAGGCGCCGTCGGTCGGAACCACCGAATACGTTCCGAGGTCCTTGCCGCGCGCGTCCACCAGGTGCACGGCGCATGCCAGGCAGGGATCGAAGCTGTGAATGGTCTGCAGGATCTCCAGAGGCTCATCCGGCTTGGCAAGTTTCACGCCTACCAGCGCGGATTCGAACGCGCCCGGCCTGCCCTGGCCATCCCGGGGCGAACCATTCCAGGTGGTGGGCACCACCGCCTGGTAGTTCTCGATCTTGCCGCTGCTGATCTTCACCCAGTGGCCGAGAGCGCCTCGAGGCGCCTCGGAAAAGCCATACCCCTTGGCTTCCGCCGAGACCTGTGCGAAGTCGAAGGGCGTCCAGGTCTCCAGATCACCGGAGGCGACGTTCTGCTGGAGCTCGTTCAGCCATCCAACCATCGCATCCGCTACCACCTGGGTCTCCACCAGCCGGGCGGCTGTGCGTCCGATGGTGGAGAAAAGCACGGTGGCGGGGAAGTTGCCGGCCTTCAGCAGGGCGTCGACCTTGGCCTTGATGGTCGCGTCGCCTGAGGCGTATCCGACGATCATCCGGGCCAGAGGACCGACCTCCACGCGCTGACCGTCGTAGTTTGGAGCCTTCAGCCAGGAGTACTTCTCCTCCGTCTTGAGGTAGGCGATACCGTTGGAGGCTTTGTTCAGGCCGGTGTAGTAGGGACGGGTGACTCCGTTGAATGGCTGGAGGACGCTGTCTCCCTCATACCAGGAGTGAGTGACGTCCTCGGTCACCTTGGACTGGTCGAAGGGGAGCACGGTGGTCAGGTCCTTGTTCATGACGATGCCCGCCGGGAAGAGGTTCTTGGCCTGACCGATCGGGTTGTCGTCCATCTCCAGGCCCTGGCCATATGCCATGTACGAGCCCAGCCCTTCGCCGACGCCGGCAAGAGCCTGATCGGCGTACTTGGACCCCACCATTAGCAGGTCGGGCATGTAGGCATCGTTGACGAAGCTGGTCATCTCCGAAAGCCATGTCCCGAACTGGGCCAGTCGCTCGGGGTTCTGGATGTCCTCCACGCAGGTAACCCCGCCCACCACGATCGACTGCGGATGCGGGTTCTTGCCTCCGAGGATGGCCATCATCTTGGCGGCGGTGCGCTGCATGTTGAGCGCGTCCAGGTAGTGGGAGGCGGCAACCAGGTCCTCTTCCGGGGTGAGCCGGTAACTGGGGTTTCCCCAATACGCGTTGCCGAAGATGCCCAAGCTGCTCTTGGCCAGGCTGGTCAGCTTGGCCTGTACCGCCTGATAGGTGGCGATGCTTGCGTTGTAAGGGGAGTTGGAGTAGCTGTAGGCAACGTCCACGGCCTTCTTGGGGTCGGCCGAGAGCGCGGCGACGATGTCCACGAAGTCGAGCGCGTGCAGGTTGTAGAAGTGCACCGGATGGTCGTGGATGAAGAGCGAGCCGGTGATCAGGTTGCGCACCAGGCGTGCGTTGGTGGGGATGCGCACGCTGAAGGCGTTTTCCACTGCCCGGATGCTGGTCCAGTAGTGAACTCCGGTGCATACGCCGCAGATGCGCATTGCCAGGAGACCCGCATCGCGCGGATCCCGGCCCTGGAGAATCAGCTCGACGCCTCGGAACATGGTTCCTGCCGAGTAGGCCGAAGTGATCGTGTTGGTGTCGTCCATCACCGCCTCGATGCGCAGATGCCCTTCGATTCTGGTGATCGGGTCGACAACGATTCGCGATGCCACGCTTACTCCTCTCCGCCAGTGTCCTGGTGGTCTTCAGTTGATGCTGCGCCAACTTCGGCCCCGGGCGGCTCGGTCCGGCGCGCCCGGTGCCCGGCGGCGGCCGAGGCGATGGCATGTGCGACGATTCCGACACCAACCACTGCCAGCAGGCCGAGGCCGAACTCGTCGGCACTGGATTCCACACCCCAGCCGGCTAGGCCGGGAGCGTGGATGCTGGCGTTGGTCATGGGGCGCTCGTAGGCCAGGGTGTCCCAGAACTGAGGTTGGGAGCAGCCGATGCAGCCGTGCCCCACGCCGATGGGCCAGTTTGTCCCTTCGTTGTAGCGGACTATCGAGCAGTTGTTGTAGGTGAAGGGGCCCTTGCAGCCCATCTTGTAGAGGCAGAAGTTGTTCTGCGCGCCCGCGTCGCCCCAGTGCTGCACGTACTCGCCCGCGTCGAAGTGCGCCCGGCGCTCGCAGTTGTTGTGTATGAGGTTTCCGAAGGCCCAGATCGGCCTGCCGAGCGAGTCGAGGGCCGGAGCGGAACCGGTAAGGGTGTAGTGGATCAAAGTTCCCACGAAGTTGACCGGGTTCATCGGGCAGGCGGGAATGTTGATCAACGGCTTGCCGCTCACCACCGAGGAGACCCCCACCGCGTCGGTCGGGTTGGGGTTGGATGCGGGAATGCCACCGTAAAACGCGCAGGCACCTGCCGCCAGCACCAGGGCGGCTCCGCCGGAGAGCTCGCGCACCTCGTCGACGAAGGTCTGGCCACTGGCTCCAATGGTGCAGTAGCCGCCATTCTCCCCCAGGGGTATGCCGCCTTCGATGACCAGGATGTAGCTCCCCTTGTACATCTGGGCCGCCTGCTGCTTGCGCTGCTCGGCCTGGACGCCCGCGGCTGCCATCAGGGTCTCGTGGAACTCGAGCGAGATGGTCTGGAAGAGCAATTCCTCGACGGTGGGGCCGGAGGAGCGGATGAAGGCCTCGGAGTTACCGGCGCAGTCCTGCCCTTCGATCCAGATCACAGGTATCCGGTTGAGAAGCGCCGCCGCCCTTGCCACCTGTGGCCTCAAAAGCGGCGGGAGCATCAGCGCCGCGGTCATGGCCGAGGTCCAGGCTATAAAGGCCCGGCGGCTGAGCTTGTGCTCAGTGAGGAGCGGGGCGAGCTCCAGCCCAGACAGGGGCTCCATCGCCTCGACTTCTCTCAACCTGGCCTCGCAGGCACGCTGCAAGGCCAGCGCCTCGTCCTCCGTGGTGCGCAACTCCTTGGTATGACCCAAGGCGCGAGCGAAGAGCGAGCGGCGGTCGTATTCCATACCTATCCCTCGATTTCTACCGATTTGAGTACGACGTCGTGGTTCGGGGCGGAGATGGTGTTCAAACCGTCGCACACCGGACACGAGGCGTTGGACCCCTCATCTGCTGAGAAGACCGCTCCGCAATCGAAGCAGTGATACTCGCGCGCGTAAGTCTCGATAACCAGCTCGGCGCCGTCCATTGCGGTGCCACGCGCCGCCTCCTCGAAGGCTGCGCGCAGGCTTACCTCTTCAACGGCACCCGCACCCGCCTCCACGACCACCTTGAGAACTTTGGCGCCGTGATTTTCCGAAAGCGTCCGGTCCACGAGCACAGCCAATTCTTCGGCGATCCCGAATTCGTGCATGCCAACTCTCTCTCGACAACCGCGAAGCGGAACCCGGCCTACCCTGTGCCCCCACAGCCGCGCTCAGAGAAGAGTGTCGCTTATGCCACCTCGCCCGGGATAGGGCAAAAAGTCCCTAATGGGACTATCGATAGCCAAAAGTCCGGGAATTGTCGGTTCGATGCCGCTAGTGGCGACGTCTTCTACGGCCCGACTCCTCCATCCGGCGCCTGATGGTCTCGCGCCGTTCGCGCAACTCGCGATAGGTGATTCCCCCCTCGCCTTCGCCGATTCCGAAGGAGCCCCTCACCGAGGCCAGGTCGAGCGGCACCTCGCGAAGGTCCACACCGACCTCCTGGGCAAGGCGCGCTCCATGCTTGGATGCGAAGTATCCGGCCAGGTAGGCGATCTCCGCGAAGAGATCGATGTCGGGGGCCAGGCGGGCAATGGAGGCGTCGAGGAAGATCATGTTCTTGACGAAGAGCATCAGCTCCTTGGGCATCTTGGCCCCATACCCGAGCAGCGCCTTGGTGAGCTCGCGGATCTCCCGGGTCAGTTCCTCCGGAGTCATCTGTGACGGGTCGAGTGGCGGCCCGTCCAGCCCGAGGTCACGGATGACCGCCTCCACGTCGATGTCGGTCGGCAATGCCCCTAAGTCGCGCATGGCCTCGGTCTGCATCCGGGCGTCGTTCACAGTCCCGCCCATGAGCAGGCGCAGGAAGGCGAGGCGCTTGGCCTCACTGAGGCGGCCGGTTATCCCATAGTCGAGGAGGGCTACCCGGCCGTCGGGCATGACCATGAGGTTGCCCCCATGCAGATCTCCATGGAAGATCCCGAAGAGCATGGCGCCTTCCATGAACCCCACCAACGCGGCACGCAGGACCTTAGAGGTGTCGATTCCGGCCTTGCGCATGCCGATGGCGTCGTCCCAGGCGAAGCCGGAAAGCCTCTCCATAACCAGCACCTTGCGGGTCACATAGCGCGGATGGGGGCGGGGCACAACAATGGCGCGCTGGTCTGTGGCCGCCAGCAGGCGCGCCACATCGAGCATGCTGGCGGCCTCCAAGCGGAAGTCGAGCTCCTCGCTGATCGTTTCGGCAAAGAGCTCCACCAGCGCGGGCGGGTTGGCAAGGGCGGCGACGGGGATCCTTCCCACCAGCGCCGGAGCGATCCAGCTCATGGCGGCCAGGTCTTTGGCGACGAGCTCGGCGACCGTGCTGCGCTGCACCTTGACCACCACTTCCTCACCGGTGCGCAGCCTGGCCAGATGTACCTGTGCAATCGAGGCGGCGGCGGTGGAGCGGGTGTCGAACTCCGAGAAGACCTCCTCGAGTTCGGCGCCGAGCTCCTCCTCCACGGTTGCGCGTACGACGTCGAACGGCTCGGGTTTTACCCGGTCGCGCAACTCCTTGAATTCGGCCACCAGCTCCTCCGGAAAGATCCCCTCGCCCGAGGAGATGATTTGGCCGAGCTTGATGTAGGTGGGTCCTAGGTGTTCAAAGGTCTGCTTGAGCCGATGCGAAAGGCCGATGCGCGAAGCCGGATTCCCCTTAGGCCGGTCAAGCAACCGCCAGCCCGCAACGGCCCTGCCGATCGCCCAGGCAATGGTGAGGGTGCGAAGGGTTTGAGGCGAGCGGCGGTGGGCGATGAGCCTGGGTACCTGAGCGCGATTGCGTGCGCGGAGCGAGTCCACTCCAGGGAGCCAGGCGAGGTGCTCGATCTCGACGATCCAGGGCGCCGCATCGCTGAAGGAGCCGAGGGCCAGGTCGCCAGGCTGGCACGTTTGGGATGAAGTGGGCATTTGAAGCACAGGCTAGCTTGCGGCCTCAAAGTGCATCGAAGCCGCACTTCGGCAGCGTTAACCGACCAGGCGCCCGGACCAATGCCCGGGCGCCTGTGCTCTCGTTCGGGCGGTCAGCCCTGGTAGCGCTTCAGCACCAGGGTGCCGTTGTGGCCGCCGAAGCCGAAGGAGTTGGAGATGATCGCACCTTCGGGGAGCAGTCTCGGGCTGCCCATAACCACGTCGATATGGATATCGGGATCCAGGTTCTTGGTGTTGGCAGTCGGTGGGATGAGGTTGTGCTCCAAGGTGAGGCAAGCACCCACAGCCTCCAGAGCTCCCGCGGCGCCAAGGCCATGGCCAAGCGCGCCCTTTAGGGATGTGACCGGGATCGGCCTGTCTCCGAAGACCTTTTCTATGGCGTCCGCCTCGGAGCGGTCGTTCAACGAGGTGGACGTGCCGTGGGCGTTTATATGGCCGACCTCGTCCGCCGTGATGCCTGCATCCTTCAGGGCCAGCTCCATGCATGCCGCGGCGCCGACCCCATGCGGCGCGGGTGCGGTGATGTGGTGGGCGTCGGCATTCGAGCCTGCTCCGGCCACGATGGCGTAGACGTGGGCGCCACGCGCCAAGGCATGACCAAGCTCCTCCAGGACGACCACGCCGGCGGCCTCGGCCATGATGAAGCCGTCGCGGTCCACGTCGAAGGGCCGGGAGATCCCCGACGTAGAGGCGGCGGTCATGTTGGCAAAGCCCGCCTGGGCGGTGATGGTGGTCGCCACCTCGCTCCCGCCTGCCAGCATCACCGTGGCTCGGCCGGCCGCGATCAGCCTGGCCGCGTGCTCAATCGCGTGGGTGCCCGCCGCGCATGCGGTGCAGGTGGCCTGGCAGACGTTGGTGAAGCCGAAGCGCATGGAGATGGTGGCGGCATTCGAGTTGGCCATCATCATCGGGACCAGGAAGGGAGTCACCCGGTCGGGACCGCGCTCGTGCGCAATCAGAACCTGTCCCTCCAGGGTGGTGAGCCCTCCTACGCCAGTGCCCATCCAGACGCCGGCACGCGCGGGGTCCACTTCAAGTGGGCCGGCGTCGTCCATTGCCAGCTGGGCCGCAGCAACGCCGAACTGGTTGTAGCGGTCGGCCCTGCGGGCCTCCTTTATGCTCATCCAGTTCGAGGGGTCGAAGTCTTCCACCAGGCGAGTAGGCGAGAGGTTCTTGCTCTTCAGCAAACCCTCCCAGAAAGCCTCCTTGCCGGTGCCGATCGAGGTGACCACACCGAGGCCGGTGACTGCCACCTGATATGGCGCCTCGATCCCCTCAGGATGGGAATCGGTGAACGCCAGCTTCATGCGAGCTTGCCCTTCACGAGCTTGTAGGCCGCGCCGACGGTGTCGACGCCCTCCAGCTCCGACTCCTCGACCTTTATGCCGAATGAGTCCTCGAGTTCCATCACGAGCTCAACGATGTCGAGGCTGTCGGCGTCAAGGTCCTCAGCAAAGCTGGCCTCCATGGTCACCTGCTCCGGGCTCACGCCGAGCACCTTAACGGTGCACTGCTTGAACTGCTCGAAGGCCTGTGCGTCGTCCATTTCCTGCAACTTTCCCTTGTGTATATTCGTTTCGGGCGACGCGGTTGCGTCTGCCCGTCCGAGCCTTTCGGCTCTTTTCCAACCGATCATGCTATCCCCACGTGGTGCAGCAGGATCAGAAGCCCATTGAAATCCCTCCGTCGACCGTCAGCACGGCCCCGGTTATGTAGCTGGCCGCCTCCGATGCCAGGAATGCAATCGGCCCGGCTATCTCGGCCGGCGTCGCAATCCTTCCCATGGGAACGGCCGAGGTCATCTCCGCCATCCGCTTCTCCGAGACGACGTCGGTGAGTGCCGTGGTCACGGCTCCAGGTGCCACCACGTTGGCGGTGACGTTTCGGGAGGCGACCTCGCGCGCCACCGAGCGGGCAAAACCGATCAGTCCGGCCTTGGAGGCGGCGTAGTTGGCCTGCCCGGGCGCCCCCATGGCCGCGATCACGGAGGTGATGTAAACCAGCCGTCCCCAGCGAGCGCGGATCATCTGGGGCAGTACGGCCTTGGTCAGCCGGAAGGCCCCGGTGAGATTGGTGTCGATAACTCTTTGCCAGGCCTCTTCGGACATTCTCAACAGCAGCGTGTCCTCGGTGAAGCCGGCGTTGGCGATCAGCACTTCGACCGGGCCGAAGCGTTCGTTGACCGCGGCCACGGCGGCCGTGACCGACTCGGGGTCGGTCAGCTCACAGTGAACCTCGAAGAAGTCCTCTGCGAAGTCGGTGAGTTCCTTCTGCGCGCGCCGGCGGTGATAGGTCGCGGCCACGCGATGGCCCTGCTCCAGCAGCAGGAGGGAGGTTGCCTCGCCGATGCCGGTCACCCCGCCGGTGACGAGCACGGTGCGCTTGGTATCGGTCACTACGCACCCCACCTGACCACGGCCGAGGCCCAGGTCATACCCGCACCGAAGCCGCAGAAGAGCACGTTGTCGCCGGGGTGGATTCGGCCCATGTCCGCTGCTGCGGCCAACGCGAGGGGAATGCTTCCCGAGGAGGTGTTCCCGGTCTTGTCGAGCACGATGGCGGCGCGTTCCATGGGGATCCCGAGGCGTTTGTTGGCCGCTTCAATGATGCGGATGTTTGCTTGGTGGGGTACGACCAGCGCCACATCGTCGGCGGTGATGCCAGCGCGCTCGAGGGCGGCTTTTGCAGAGGAGACCATTGCCAGCACGGCGCGCTTGAAGACTTCGCGTCCCTCCATGCGCAGGTATCCACCGTGATCGCAGTAGAGGATGGGAACCAGCGAGCCGTCGACGCCGAGGTCCCAACTGAGGAAGTTGTTCTTCTCGGTGCGGCTAAGCACCACCGCGCCCGCTCCATCGGCAAAGAGCACCGCGGTCGAGCGGTCCTCCATGTCGGTGATGCGGCTCAGGGTGTCGGCTCCGATTACGAGCACGTTCTCGACCCCGGAGAGGATCATGGAGTGTCCGACCACGAGTGCGTAGACGAAGCCCGCGCAGGCGGCATTGACGTCGAAGGCCCCGCAGGAGAGGCCGAGTTCGGCCTGGACGGTGGCTGATGTGGCCGGGACCGTCTGGTCCGGTGTGGTGGTGGCGAGAACTAGCATTCCGATGTCGGCGGGGGTCAGGCCGGAAGCGGCCATTGCCTTCTGGGCGGCCTCGATCGAGAGCGAAGCGGTGGTTCCACCCACCCGTCGCTCCTTGATCCCGGTGCGCTCGGTGATCCAGGCGTCGCTGGTGTCGAGGCGCTTCTCGAAGTCCTCGTTGGTTATGACGGTGCCGGGAAGCGCTGCGCCCCAGCCGGTGATCCTTGATCCGAGCATGGTTCCTGTCAATTCTCGAGTTTTGTTCTGAGCCAGGCTATGGGCTGGCCGATTATGACCCTCTCGCCTTCCGCGGCGATGTAGCCGGAGAGCCTGCCGGCGAAGGGGGAGCGCACTGCAACGTCTGAGACGTGACCCACCTCGGCGCCGACGGTCACGGTCTGATGGGCCGCGACGTCGGCCGCAGGGGTGAAGACGCCCGCGGCGGGGGAGACGATGATCCGCTCCGAAGCGTAGAGGTGTTCGCCGAAGCCGCCTTCGGCCTGGGGCTGGAGGCGGGCGGCCGCTTCGACGGCCAGCAGGAGCTTGTCCAGGTCATCGGGTGTCTGGATCGAGATTCCGGTTATGTCGGGCACGGTGCGCTTGGCAAGCCCGGTAAGAACGTTTCCGGGGCCGATCTCCACCAGCAGGCTGGTTCCCATGTCTTTCAACTTTGCGAGCGAGCGCGTCCACATGACCGGAGAGGTGAGCTGCTGGGCGAGCAGGCGGATCCAGTCAGCCGCCCTGCGATATGGGAAGGCATCCACGTTGGCGATAACTGGTACTTCGGCATCGAAGAAGCGCGACTCGAGCAGCGCCTTGCGCAGCCGGTGCCGAGCGTGCTCCATGAAGGGAGTGTGGAAGGCGCCGTTCACCGGCAGGAGCATTACCCGCTTGGCGCCATACTCGCGGGCGCGCTCGATGGCGCCGTCCAGGGCGTTCCTGCGTCCTGCGAGTACGACCTGCCCCGGGGCGTTGTAGTTGGCGACCCAAACATCGCCACCTACGTCGTCGCAGGCCCGTTCGGCCCCCTCGTCGTCGATTCCGAGCAAAGCGGCCATGGCCCCGGGATGCTCCTCGGCGGCGTCTTGCATAGCCTCGGCGCGCTCGGAAACCAGCCGAGCGCCGGTGTCGAATGCGAGTGCACCTGCGGCGACCAGCGCACAGTATTCGCCGAGCGAATGCCCCGCGCAGATCGACGGGGTGACGCCGGTCCTCTCAATTGCGTCAAGAACCAACATCGACATGGTGTATGTGGCCAGCTGCGTGTTGCGTGTCTGGGATAAAGCTTCCTGATCTGCGTCAAGCAGCAGCGAGGCCACGTCGCGACCGGATGCCTCGGAGGCCTCGTGAACTATCTCCCAAGAGGGATGGTCGACCCATGCCGCTCCCATCCCCGGCCGCTGGGAGCCTTGCCCGGGAAATGTGAATGCGATCACCTGCAGCCTTTCGTCCTCAATGCCCCCCCGCACGCCGGCGCGTCCGCGGAGTGCGGCTCACTGCCGGTCTCCGGCTTGTGGAACAGGGCTCCCGGTGCACCTACCCGCCTGCATGAGGTCGGATGCGTCCGTGGAGGTCCCTGGACCGTGAAATACCCCAACTGCATTAATAGACTCGCGAAGAGACGCCGGGGTTACAGAATTCTTTGGAGTTTCCCCTCCAGGGTTCGCAGCTGTGCCACCAGCCCGCCCGGGCGTTGATTTGGCTGGACGCGGGCTCCAGTTTTCTGAGCCACGGGTACCTGTGTCGTCATCAAGATGCTAGGTGTGGCTGGGCGGCCTACGTCGCTATGGCGCCTCGTGCCCGTAGATGGCCGCGTCTTTAGATGAGATTGGCCCAGTTGAGTACTGGTGCACAGTTGGGCAGGGAATTGTTAGGCCCTGCCGGTGGTGGACCGCGATTTTTACACTTGGCTGGGAGCGGTGAAAGGCAGGTCGGAGCCAAGTGCTCTATGCTGACTACTTGCTTGCCCGGGTGGTGGAATGGTAGACACGGAGGACTCAAAATCCTTTGCCCGCAAGGGCGTGCGGGTTCGAATCCCGCTCCGGGTACTCGGGGTTACCTACAAAACTGACGAGGTTACACCTACCAAAAGTGCATCACCAGAATGCACCATGGGTGTGACCTTCGTGTTTAACCCGACTTCGGCACCGCTGTCGCCGCCTCTGGCGAGGTCCAGCCGGCGGCGATTGGGCCTTCGGGGTGATTCGGCGGAGGCTCCGCCCCGGGGTTTGCCGGCGGCGTTGGGCGGGGGCCCGCTCAGGCGGGCCGGTAGTCGCGGATGTCCTCGGACCTGCGCCTGGCCCTCCGTCG
>JAJYNL010000012.1 GCA_021786375.1 Actinomycetes bacterium | reverse complement strand
GGCGCATGACGACACCCGCCCGCCTTTCGAGGTCGGCCGCCAGGCGATTGCGGGGCGAGTCGAACTGGTCATCGGGCTCGGCCTTGACGACACCGGCGGATATACCTCCGGCTGCGATGGTGGAGTCAGTCGCCCCGCCCCCCGACACCTTGGCGTTTTGAACGCATGAACTGAACTGGTCGTCCCGGTCGATGGCCGGCCGATCCGATACCAGATCGTGGATCTTTTCCCATATGAGATTCCAAACCTCACAATCCGAGCTCACCGTGACGGCGCGCCAACCGCCCGCTGACATCCCACCTCGCCTGCGCGGCTTTCGCGCTGGCTGCTGGCGGTCCCGGAAATCGACGTCGGCAGGAAAGCAGCCGTGGGAATCGGCCGCGGGACCGGGTACTACGATCGTTCAAGCGCATCCGAAGCAAGCGGCTTTGACTCGGAACCGCCCTTTGCCCGAACATCTAGCCCTGGGTTCCGCACGACCGGGGCATTCAGATGAATGTTCAGTCCGGCCGTGGGCATCCCAACCGCTTGGCTCGACCCAAGGGCGGCGACGCCCGACCGCGGTCGTCATGCGCCGAACACGGCGAGGGTTGTGGCCGCCAGTCGGCCGGCCGAGTACACGAACCGACTCTTCTTCTCGGGTTTCTCAGGCGGCCATTGAGGACCCGACCTCCGTGGACTGGTCGGGGTGGTTCACAGCCATCTGCGCAGTTGACCGGCTGCAGCCCGTCGCCACACCGGGGGCCACTGCTTGCGCAGTTCCGCTTAGCGTTGCCGCTCGACGGCGATCAGCTGGCCTATGGCCACACCGCCGGCGGGCACGACGTCTGCCATCTCTCGAGGCCATGTTTCGGCTACCGCGGTGTCCTGTTGCTGGCCGCTCACGATGCCCCGCCGGCGCGAGCAGCGCGCTCGCGTAGTCGCGCCTGGAAGCGGCTGGCACTTACGACGGCACGGCGGTGGGTGCCACGGCTGATGACGCCTTCGTCGTCGAACGCGCGCACATCGAAGGTCAACTGACGGCCCTGGATATCGGTCAGTTCCACTTCAACGGTGACCATCGTCCCCGGGGGCGTGGGGGCATCATGGCTGATATCCACATGCACCCCGAGGGTTGTCTCGTCCTCATCGAGGTACTCGTTCACTGTTCGGACGCAGGCCCACTCCACCACCGCGACCAGGTAGGCAGTGGCGAAGACCCGCGGTAGCCCACTGAACTCGTTCGCCTCTGGCAATATTTGGGGCACGGTGCGTTCGGGTGTCACCACGTATTCCAGATGGCCGGTCAGTCCCGGCCGCAGTGTGTCTTTCATCGCCTGTCCGCCCTCTTTCCCACCTCGTGTCCACCGGTTGCGACGACGCTGGCCTTTTCGATCATAAGAAGCGCGCTGTAATCCGACACGATACGCATGCAGCGGTCCTGGCGGAACGCCGATGGCCAGGCGTGACCCGAGCTTAGGGGTGTCAGGGCGCTCGGGCGCAACGCGAAACAGTCCATCGAAAACGACGAACTCACCTCGGGCATGGCGGCTACGTCAGTGAAACGCGCCCCACATCGCTGCGTAGATGTCCTTCAGGGGGTTCCAGGTGGTTTCGGCAAGATGGAGTCAGCCGAGTCGTGGGCTTTTGGTATTGGTCCGCGCAAGATGAGCTGAGGCCATCGGCTTCCTTTCGGCGAGTACTCGCCGGCCGCACACCCAAGAATGCCAAGCCCACTGCTCTAGTTCGCCCCTTCTTGGCGACTGATCACCCCGACGGTTTCGCACCTTCCCTCCGTGGACCGAACCACCCCGCACGAGTGCGACGAGAGGGCCTCGTGCGGATGTAGATGTAGGCGTCGGCTGGCCTCGGTCCGGATCGGAGCGGGCTATCTACCCAACCTACCTAACGTCGTCGCGGGCCGCCACGGAGACACGGGCAGGCGTGGATGGTACGTACTCCGATCCGAGCAGCGGGGAAGAGGCGAGGAAGTCGGCAGTAGCGCGGTTGCAGGCAACCGGCACGTTCCAGACCACCGAAATCCGCAGCAGCGCCTTGACGTCCGGGTCGTGGGGCTGGGGTTCGAGGGGATCCCAGAAGAAGAGCAGCAGGTCGATCCCACCTTCGGCGATACGAGCGCCGATCTGCAAGTCCCCGCCAAGGGGGCCGCTGCGCAGCAGCTCCACCGGCAATGCAAGCTCCCGCGCCAGAAGCCGGCCGGTGGTGCCGGTGGCGATCAAGTTGTGTCGGGCAAGTAAGTCCTGGTTGTAGCGTGCCCAGGCCAGCAGATCGGCTTTGCAGTTGTCGTGGGCCACCATCGCGATACGGCGCCGAGGGCCGAGTTGTGAGGCGTCCGGGGGGCGGCGCTCCATGTCATCCAGGCTAACCGGCCCAAACTAACTGGCCGTGACGCGCGGGTTATCTCCCCGTGAACTCTCGCACCGGCCGCTACACCGCCACTGGCGGCCCCGAGGGAAGCGGCGTTGGTGGATCCCCGGGGGGGCTGATCGCAGTGAACGAGGTAGCCGCCGAGCCGAAGTCCCGAGATGGACGGGCCGGCCCGACGCTGTAAGGTTCGAAGCGGAGTCCAGCCGCGCACTGTCATGAGATGCCGGATTCCGGTTGAACTGAGCCCGGGTGCTGTTAGTCGGCATCCAGGTGACGGGAATGTTGCAGTCAAGGCCCCTGGCCCAAAGGGTCACCGGCCGGCGGGAACGGTTCACCGACAATTCATTGCCGGCTTCCCCTGGAGACACCTTGTGTTCGTACTCCGGTTACCCGGACGGTGCACACTTTCACATATCAGCTGAGGCTGATGACCTGAACCGCCGTCTATGCGACGGAGAGAGGAGAGTGACCGTGAGCGAGAGGACGGCATCTGCGAACGCCTTGTACCGCCCGATGGACGAGGCAGAGATCGGCCCCAAGCACTGGCTGACGGTTTTCACCGCCGGCATGGGGTTCTTCACCGACGCCTATGACCTGTTTATCATCGGGACGGTCACCGTGCTTCTGACCCCGATCTTCCACCTGAACACGAACCAGATCTCTCTGTTGAACTCGATCTCGCTGTTGGCCTCGGTTGCCGGGGCGCTAACCTTCGGCCGGCTAATGGACAAGTGGGGCCGCAAGCGCATGTACGGCGTGGAGGTGGCCATCCTGGTCGTCGGGGCGATCCTGTGCGCTTTCGCCTGGAACTTCGCCTCGCTGTTCGTCTTCCGACTCATCGTGGGCTACGGGGTGGGCGGCGACTACGCCACCTCGGCGGTGATCACCTCCGAGTACGCCAACCGCAAGTCCCGAGGGAGGCTGGTGGGCTCGGTATTCGCCATGCAGGGCCTCGGGCTGATCGCCGGGCCGGCTATCGCCTCGATCTTCCTCGCCGCCGGCGTGCCAAACGACGTAGCGTGGCGGCTCATGCTCGGCCTTGGCGCCATCCCTGCCGCCTCGGTGATCTACCTGCGCCGCAAGATCCGTGAAACCCCTCGCTACACCTTGGGTGTCCAGGGAGACGTAGCGGCGACGGCGAAGACCGTGGCGTGGGTAACCGGCCAGCAGCCCGCCGTTCGGGCGAACGGAGCGAGCCAGGCGATGGCGGGCACCGACGCCGGCGGAAATGGCGCGATCACCGCCCTGGACTATGGCAACGGCGTGCGCGCCCGGCTCACCTCCAAGCCCTACCTGCTGCGCCTCGTAGGCACCGCCGGGAGCTGGTTCTTGATGGACATCGCCTTCTACGGCAACTCGGTATCGAGCCCGCTCATCTTGAAGCTGCTCCAGCCCACAGGCACGCTGCTCGACCACACGCTGATCTCGCTGGCCATCTTCGCCGTCGCCGCCTTCCCCGGGTATTGGCTGGCGGCGTTCTTGATGGACCGTATCGGCAGAAAGCGCATCCAGTGGCAGGGCTCCGCCGTCATGGCGGCAGCCTTCGCCCTCATCTGGCTGATCCCCGACGGGGCCACCGCGATCGACGTCTTCCTGCCGCTCTTCGCCATCAGCTACTTCTTCATCGAGTTCGGACCCAACCAGACGACGTTCGTCTACCCCTCGGAGATCTTCCCCACCTCGGTGCGGGGCACCGCCGACGGGATCTCCGCCGGAGCTGGCAAGGTCGGGGCGTTCCTCGGCGCCCTGTTCGTCCCCCACCTGCTGAAGGCCGTCGGCATCAGCGGGGTGATGGGCGTCATGGCAGCGGTGTCGCTCCTCGGCGTCATCCTCACTCTGGTGGCGCTGCCCGAGCCCAAGGGCCAGACCCTGGAGTCGGCTGCCGCCGAGACCAGGCCCTAGTCGGCGGTCACCGCCTCCGACGCTGCTGCACAGGGGCTGGCCCGGATTGGGCCGAATTCGTATCGTGGTGCTGTTCGCCCCAAGACCATGTGCACTTCCCACGTGGTCGATGAGCCCGGTAGTTTTGTGCAACGAATCCTGTGCGGATTTTTCCGCTGCGTGGCGGCGATCGAATCCAGTGCGACTGGCAGGTCCACCCATTTCAGAGGCAGGCTTCCAACCAAGCCGCTGGCTTCTGAGCACGCTGCGCATCTGGGGCCTTCCAGCCCCATCGCCAGAAGGTGCCCCAGTCAGTGGGCGAGGCGGATATGACTTAGCAGCTGGGGCCGGGCCGTGCCAGGGCAGCAAGACCGGCACCGTACAGGGAGCCTTCCACACTGGCGGCCGCGCCTGGGGGTTGATCATCAAGGCCCCCCGAGTTGATTCGCGGGTGAGGATAACATGCAGGACGGGCGGCGCTACAGTCGAGATATCTCAGGCCGCTGCCCCGGGCAGCAGCCAAGGACCAAGGTGGTCCACATGAATCATCAGGCCAACCATCCATGCCGGCCTTGACCGGCAGCCGGGTTCCGGCGCTTGACTGGCATTGCCCCGATCCCGGTGCGCCGGGCTTGGGCCGTTGAAGCTGCCAGGGGTTTCGGCAAGATGCGCAAAGGACTCCGGCGGCCCCAGCATCGGCGCCGGCGCGGGCGATCTCTCGCCCGCCTCTTGGCGGGCTTCATCACCGTAGTTGGCATCACGGCCGGTGCGTGGGCTATTCTCCGCCCTCCCGCTGCCCGCGCGAGACCGGGTAGACCCCACTCCAGCACAACTTCGGCATCGCCGACCAGCGCCCTGCCCGAGCCTCAAACCTTCTCCGGGCCAGCCGGCGTTGAGGCCACCTGGGTGGTTGCGGAGAACCGCCGGCAGGGCACGACCGCCTGGGAGATTTCCGGCACGCCGCCGGGAGTTATCGCCGGGTTCGCCAGCCGGACCTCCGCTCAGGTTGGAGACACGGTTGCCCTCTTCGTGACGACTGACGCCCCGACTTTCCACGTCGAGGCCTACCGGATGGGCTACTACGCAGGCGCTGGCGCGCGCCTGGTGTGGGCCTCCCCGGAGCTCCCCGGCCGCACGCAACCCCCCTGCCCCGTCGTTCCAATGATCAACATGGTGGCCTGCGACAATTGGACGCCATCCTTGCACCTGATGGTTACATCGGCCTTCGTGCAGGGCGACTACCTGCTCAAGCTGGTGGGATCAGGTGGCCAGGCCAGCTACATTCCACTCACCGTGTGGGACCCCGCCAGCAATGCCACCTACCTCGCCGAGAACGATGTCTACACCTGGCAAGCCTGGAACCCCTACGGCGGCTACGACTTCTACGTGGGCCGCGGCCCCTGTCCTGTCGGTGCTCCCACCTACCCAACGTGCAACCGAGCCCGGGTGGTGTCTTTCGACCGCCCTTACGGCTACGGGGAGGGGGCAGGAGACTTCCTCGGCAACGAGTACCCCTTCGTCCGCTTCGCCGAGCAGCACGGACTGGACATCACCTATGCCACCAGTGACGACTTCGAGAAGGACCCCACCTTTGTGGCTCGGCATAAGGCACTGCTCTCGCTGGGACACGACGAATGTTGGTCGCTCACCGAGCGGCAGGCCGCCCAAGCCGCCGAAGCGAACGGCGTCAACATTGTCTTCTTCGGGGCCAGCCCGATCCTGCGACATATCCGACTCCAGAGCTCCCCACTTGGGCCGGACCGCGAGGAGGTGGACTACCGAGACGCCACCGCCGACCCACTCGACGGCATAGGTGACCCACTCCGGGTGACCGGCAATACCTGGTCAGCGCCGCCGGCGAGTTGGTCGGAGGTCCCATTCGTCGGCGAGTCCTACGCCGGCTATGTCAAGCCGGGGGCCTCCCCTGTTGCCTTCGTGGTGACGAACGCCTCGGCGTGGCTCTACCGTGGCACCGGCCTCGGAGACGGCACCGCCATCCCGGGCTTGCTTCTCGGCGACTTCGACCAGTTCTACCCCGGTCTTAGCCCGGCGAACCTGCAAATCATGGCTCACTCGCCCATGCCGGAAGACGAAGTTCAGACCAATACCGCCAACCCTGCCTCGGACACCACCTACTACAGCGACCCTGCATCAGGAGCGGGGGTCTTCGATACCGGCACCACCGCCTGGATATCCGATCTGGCCACCCACCCAATAGTGGTGCAGATGACCGCCAACCTGCTCGACCTCTTTGGTCAAGGGCCGGCAGGACGGGCGCAACCCTCCATCCCCAACTGGCGCCGGTACTATCCTTAGCCTCCGATAGTCCCGCAGCCACCTGGGCCACAAATTTCGGATCGGCGATTCGCCACCGAGGGCATTGCGACGAGCTATGTCACCTGCGCACGGGCCTCTACGGTAGAGCCCCGCAAAGATTGGCCTGACGGAGGCTTGGGAAGCGTCGGCGCACCAACGGGCATCAATGGTCCATATCGATATCAGCACCACGGTGGAGAATGACGGTGAACTGCGCCAAGCGGTGATTCAGAGTTCTTGAAAGCTCGTCACTCCGGCGGGTTTGAATTGGGTGATTCCGAGTCCGCTATTTCCAGCGCACCACTCAAGGTGGTTTCCGTACCGAACGCGCCAGCATGTACTTGGGCTGCGGCGCGTTCGGACGCACGGGCTGCGATACTGGCCAGCCCCAGAACGAACTGGACCTCTTATTGTGTCGGCGTCTCCACACCAAGCCTCTCGGGAAAGAACGACCACTCCAACACAACGACTCTACGTACGTCCCCGATACATGCCCATTCGGATTGCGCCAGTCACCCGGTCGAGCCAGGCGTTGGTGATCCCCCTGCTGGTAGCCCCCGGCCGCCACTGCAACGGCAATGGGTTGGAGCCTGAAAGACCAGGGTGCCCTCCAGCTGAGCCAACTCCGACTTGAAAGATCCAGCGCGTCAGGCGCGACGTTCGGAAAACGACCCAGTTGGCCAGCGACCCCTTTCCGCTCGTGTGAGCCCGATCGATTTGAACCCCCATTAACACCGTGTTAACATTGCACCCGAGGAAGAAGGCTGCTTATGGTCTTTTCGCGTAAGGGCGCCGTATCTTCCTCTACGTTCGGTCCAAAAGGGTCGGGGCACTCGGTTGGTCCCCGCCTCCCCCTCTCTCCAGTGCCAGGGATCAGGCGCGGCCTGGTGCACGTGAATCTCCAGCGCTGCAAGGGCTGCGAACTCTGCGTCGAGTGCTGCCCGACCGGTGTGTTGCAGCTCTCGAACGGGTTCAACGCAGCCGGATATCACTACCCCATCGTGATCTCCGATGAATGCGTGCACTGCCAGGGATGCACGACCATCTGCCCGGACTTCGCGATCACGGTCACTGACGCATCGAGTATCCCAGCGCTCGTTAGCGCGGGAGTGGCGCATGACTACAGGAGAACGGAGGCAGGGACGTGACCTCACCATCGGTCCTGACCGGAGTCCACTTCATGCTCGGCGACGTGGCCATCGCCGAGGGTGCCCTAGCGGCCGGTTGCACCTTCTTTGGCGGTTACCCGATAACGCCCTCCACCGAAGTTGCCGAGCGCATGGCCCTCAGGCTTCCCCGAGTGGGCGGGACCTTTCTCCAGATGGAGGACGAGCTCGGCTCCATCGCCGCCGTACTGGGTGCATCGTGGGCGGGCAGAAAGTGCATGACGGCAACCTCCGGCCCTGGATTCTCCCTGATGATGGAGAACCTGGGCCTGGCGGTCATGACCGAGACTCCCGCCGTAATCTGCAATGTCCAGCGAGGCGGGCCCTCCACTGGCCTGCCGACCCTCGTGGCCCAGAGCGATATGATGCAGGCTCGCTGGGGCTCGCACGGCCACTATGAAATCATTGCCCTCGTTCCCTGGTCGGTTCAGGAGTGCTTCGACCTCACGGTACGGGCCTTTAATCTATCGGAGCGCTACCGCACCCCGGTCCTAATCATGGCCGACGCCGAGGTTGCGCACCTTACGGAGCGGGTGGTCATACCTGATGCCCAGGGCCTGGACCTCTGGGAGCGGCCAGCGCCCTCCTTCGACGCCGCCCCCACCTCAGGTGAGCGCGGCACACTGGTCCCGGCGATGCCGATAGCGGGCCAGGGCCACCACCTGATGTTCGAGGGCCTCACCCACGACGAGCGCGGTTATCCCGACACAACGGCCGCGACCCATCAGGCCCTGGTCCGGAGGCTGAACGAGAAGATCCGCCGTAACCGCTTCGACATATACGACGTCGAGGAGCGTGACCTCGCAGGGGCGGAAGTGGTGGTGATCTCCTACGGCATCTCCGCACGTATCGCCACTCACGCGGCCAGGATAGCGCGAGAACGGGGCGTGAACGTCGGGCTATTCCGGCTGCGCACCGTATGGCCGTTCCCCGACGAACTGGCTGCGAGACTCTCCCAACAGGTCAAGGGGTTCGTCGTGCCCGAGCTGAACCTGGGACAAATCTCGCGGGAGGTCGAGCGGGTCGCGGCCGATTCATGCGCGGTGGCGCACGTCGGGCACGCGGGCGGGGACATCCTGGATCCCGATCTCGTCCTCGAGGCCATTATGGCGGTGCACGAAGGGCGGGCCGCAAACCGTGCAGAGAGGCTGGCGGAGGTGTAGGCCATGTCGCGTATCGGCGTATTCGTCTGCCACTGTGGCGAGAACATCGCCAGGACCGTAGATGTGGAGAGTGTCTGCGGCGCCGCTCGAGACCTTCCCGGCGTAGCGCACGTCAGCGACTATCCTTTCATGTGCTCATCTCCGGGCCAGAAGCTGGTGAAGCAAGCCATCCGCACCCACAACCTCACCGGGGTCGTTGTGGCGGCCTGCTCCCCGCACATGCATGAAACGACCTTCCGAGGCGCAGTCGCAGAGGGCGGGTTGAACCCCTTCCTCTGTGAGATAGCAAACATACGGGAGCAGTGCTCCTGGGTCCACACCGACCCGGCAGAGGCGACAGCCAAGGCGAGCGAGATAGTCGAGCAGATGGTCGCCAAGGTGCGCTTCGACACCGAACTCCAGCCAATCGAGGTGCCGGTGACGCGCCGCGCGCTCGTCGTGGGCGGCGGGATAGCGGGCATCCGAAGCGCCCTTGATATTGCGAAGGCGGGCTACAGCGTCACTCTGGTCGAGCGGGAACCTTCCCTGGGGGGGAACATGGCGCGGCTGTCGGAGACCTTTCCCACGCTCGACTGCTCCCAGTGCATACTCACGCCCCTCATGGTCGAGGTGTCACACCACCCCAATATAGAACTCCTCACCTACTCGGAGGTGGAAGGGATTAGCGGCTACGTCGGCAACTTCAACGTGCGGATCAGGCGTAAGGCGCGCTTCGTCCTGGAGGACTGCACGGGTTGCGACGATTGTGCCCGGGCCTGCCCCGTAGCCACCCCCAACGACTTCGACATGGGCCTGTCCTGGCGCAAGGCCGTATATATCCCCTTCCCGCAGGCCGTACCGGCCATATACACCCTCGACACCGGGGCATGCGTAAATGCCGAGCTGGAATCGGCCAACGGGCGGTACCGGGTGCTGGCCTGCGAAAGATGCTCTCTGGCCTGTGCGCCAGGCGTAATCGACTACGACATGAGGCCCGAGATCCTCGAGCGCGAGGTGGGAGTCGTAGTGCTCGCCACCGGATACAAACTCTGGGATGCCAGCCAGGCCCCGGAGTACGGTTACGGGCGCTACCCCGACGTCGTCAACGGTCTTGAGTTCGAGCGGCTCCTCTCGGCCTCCGGGCCGACCTTCGGTGAGCTTCGGCGCCCATCTGACGGCAAGGTCCCAAAGAGCGTCGTCTTCATCCAGTGCGTAGGCTCGCGCGACCCCGAACACGGCGTCGCGTACTGCTCCCGCACCTGCTGCATGTACACCGCAAAACATGCCCTGCTTTACAAGCACAAGGTACCCGATGGGAAGGCATACGTCTTCTACATCGATATACGTGCCGCCGGTAAGGGGTACGAGGAGTTCATAAACCGGGTGATGATGGAAGACGAAGTCCTTTACCTGCGTGGTCGCGTTGGGCGAGTCGTCAGGGAGGGCGACAGAATGGTGGTCTACGGGGCCGACACCCTCTCCGGCCAGTCCGTGCAGATAGATGCGGAAATGGTCGTGCTCGCTACGGCTATGGTCCCGGCCGCCGAGGAGAGCTTCGGGCGCATGGTTCGAGCAAGTACAGACCAGTACGGTTTCTTCCAGGAAATACACCCGAAGCTCCGGCCCGTTGAGACGATGACCGCGGGTGTACTCCTGGCCGGTGCTGCTCAGGGACCGAAGGACATCCCCGACACCGTGGCGCAGGCCTCGGCAGCCGCCAGCAAAGCTCTCGAGATACTCGCCCAGCCAGTGTTCGAGCGCGAGCCGACCGTGGCGCGGGTGAACGAATCAGTATGTATAGGCTGCCTCGACTGCCAGCGGGTCTGCCCCTACGGCGCCATCGACGTCGTGGATGTGACCGCCCGTGGGACGACGCCCGCAAAAGCGGTCGCACGGGTCAACGAGGCCATGTGCGAGGGCTGCGGGATCTGCACCTCCGTCTGCCGTAGCAGAGCTATCGACATAGCCGGCTTCGACGATGAGCAGGTCTTTGCCCAGATCACCGCGGTGGCGAACCCCTCCATGCCGGTCACCGAGGCTCTGGCGGCTCGGGGAGGCGCGAGGTGAGCAAGGTCGCGCCGGCCGGGTCAGGCTACCAGACAGCCGGGGAGTGGGCGCCCCGCATTGTCGCCTTCACCTGCAACTGGTGCAGCTACTCCGGGGCCGACATGGCCGGGACGGCAAGGCTCACCTACCCCGCCAACGTGCGGATAGTCCGGATGCTCTGCAGCGGGCGCATGGATCCGCTTTTTGCTCTGAAGGCCTTCGAAGAGGGTGCCGACGGCGTCCTCGTTTCGGGGTGCCACCCCGGAGACTGCCATTACGTTCAGGGAAATCTCTACGCTAGGCGTAGGCTCGAGATCTTTGCCGACCTGATGGAACTCCTGGGCCTTGACCCGCGAAGGCTCCACTTCGCCTGGGTATCTGCCTCTGAGGGCGTAAAGTGGTCTGAACTCATTGGTCGGGTAACGCGCTCCGTGCTGGAGGCGGGACCTAACGGCGAGTGGCTTTCGGCGCCAACCGCAGAGTTTTCCTCAGCCAAGCTTCCCGAACCCGGCCCCCCGCCAAGAACCGCCCCGACGAGGGACGCAAACGCAGCCACCACCTCGCACCTCCGGCAGCTCGCCCGGCGTCTCCTCGAGGAGGGCGAGGTGTCACGGGTCATCGGCTATGCCGAGGGAGCTCAATCCGACCAGATGGTGCCGGCCTTCGTCGAGACCCCCGAGGACGCAGAGCGCCTCGTATGGAACGAACGCTGCTATGCCAACCTGGCTAATTACGCAGTCCACAGAAGCGGCGGCGCCACTGCCCTGATCGCAAAGACCTGCGATGCCAAGAGCATCGCCGGTCTGCTCCGCGAGAATCAGCTCCGCCGGGATGAGGTGGTAGTGGTTGGTGTCTCCTGCTCGGGCATCTGGCACGGCGACCGGCTGGCGGCCAAGTGTTACGGCTGCGACGAAGATGTCTCGCCCCTGGCCGACTGGACAGTGGGTCCAGACGGCACCGCCCGCGGGTCCATTCCGGCGGCCGGGAGAGATACCTCCCCTGATCCGCGCGACGCGGCACTTGAGGCCCTAAGCAGTCTGCCCCCCGACGAACGTCTCGCCTTCTGGCAAGGAGAGTTCGACCGATGCATCCGCTGTTATGCCTGTAGGGCGGTCTGCCCGATGTGCTACTGCGACACCTGCATTACCGACAAGCATCGCCCCCAGTGGATATCCGCACCGCAGTCAGGACCGGGCAATACGAGCTGGAATGTGGTTAGGGCGATGCACCTGGCGGGCCGTTGCTCTGATTGCGACGAGTGCGCAAGGGTGTGCCCCTCCGGCATTCGTCTCGACCTGATCAACCGCTCATTGGCCCAGGGGATCAAGAGGAAGTACGGAACCATGGTAAGCGCGGACCCGGCTGTGAAAACCGCTCTAACTACCTACCGGCCGGACGACGCCGGCAGGTTTGTTTGAGGAGGTGATCGTGGAGCAAGCAGGGTGGATCTTGGACGAAGAACAGTGGAAGGCGTGGGCAGGATCCCTCCCGGCAAGCGGCTGCCGCGTGATCGCACCGGCGCGCGGCCCAAGGGGTGAGGCTGCCTTCACCAAGACTGACGATGCCGACCAGATCGCGCGCGGTTACCCCGGAAAGACCCAGATGTCTCCCAAGGAGTTCCTCTTCCCGCGGAGCGAAACCCTCTTTGAATTCCGCCTGGCCGGCAACACGGTTACCCTTGTCCGCCCGCCCCGCTCCGACAACAAGCAGGTGCTGATCGGCCTACGCCCCTGCGATGCAGCAGGGCTGCGCCGTCTCGACGAGGTATTCCTGCAGGACCCGGCCGACGAGGCCTACGAGCACCGGCGCAACCAAACGGTGGTGATCGTGGAGGCCTGCACCGAAGCCACCCCGAGCTGCTTCTGCACCGCAGTGGGAGGGTCCCCCGGCGGAACCGAAGGTGCCGACCTACACGTGACGCGCCTCGGCGGATCGGGCCGGATCCTCCTCAGGGCCATCACACAGACCGGATCCGAATTGGCCAGCGCGGCGAGCGCGAGTTGGGCCCGGGCAACGGAGGCGGACTTTGCCGAGGCCGGTGACCAGGCCGAGGCCGTTTCCTCCTCGATCCGCCGCCAGCCATTGCCAGCCAGGACGCCCGAGCTCCTCGAGGGCTCCTTCGAGGCGCCCGAGTGGGAGGTGGTGGCCTCGGCCTGCATCGGCTGCGGGATATGCACATACGCCTGCCCGAGCTGCAGCTGCTTCGATATAGCCGATACAGGAGGGGCGGCGTGTGGATCGCGCTGCAGGTCCTGGGACTCCTGTGCCTTTGGGGAGTTCACAAAGCACGCCTCGGGGCATAACCCGAGACCCAAGCAGTCAGCACGGTATCGCCAGCGACTCATGCACAAGTTCGCATACTTTCCCTCTCAACACGCGGGACAGCTGATGTGCGTCGGGTGCGGACGCTGCATCGACCTGTGCCCGGCTGGCATCGACATACACCAGGCAGTGCTGGCCCTTGCCGGAGCGGCTCGCGCAGCACACCGTGGCGCAGATGAGGGAGTGCCGGTATGAACGCTACGGCGGTTGAGACCCTCGTACCCATCCTCGGTTCGATCACGGAGGTGAGGGAGGAAACCCACGATGTGAGGACACTGCGGCTCGACCTTGCCGATAGCGAGGAAGCCGAGAGCTTTACCTGGCGAGCTGGCCAGTTCGTCATGGTGTCGGTCTTCGGAGCTGGCGAGAGCGCCCTCACCATTACGAACCCGCCGGCCCAAAAGGGTTTTATCGAGGTTACCTTCCGCCAGATGGGCACGGTAACCTCGGCGCTGCGCCGCCTATCAGAGGGCGAGCCCGTGGGCCTGAGGGGACCCTACGGCAACAGCTTCCCGGTGGAGGAGTGGCGGGGCCGGGATATCGCCTTCGTGGGTGGTGGCATAGGCATGGCGGCCGTCCACGCTCCGCTCTGGGATGTGCTCGGCAACCGTGAGGCCTACGGCGAGA
Source organism: Actinomycetes bacterium (assembly GCA_021786375.1). Taxonomy (GTDB): domain Bacteria; phylum Actinomycetota; class Acidimicrobiia; order Acidimicrobiales; family Acidimicrobiaceae; genus Acidithrix. The sequence continues at coordinate 8,084 of JAJYNL010000012.1, read as the reverse complement.
TAACGGTGATGGCAGGCGCCAAGACCGTCGCGGACCTCGTCTACCGCAACGAGGCTGGGCGCTTGCGCGATATCCCAGGAGTGCGCGTCATCCAGGTAGTGGACCCTGGAGGTGAGGAGCCAGGTTGGGATGGCGAGGTCGGCCTCATCCCACAGGTCTTCGAACGCATGGGGCTCTCTGGCAGGGACACCACGGTGGTGGTGTGCGGGCCGCCAGTGATGCTCGGTTTCATGCTCCAGGCTACGACGCGCATGGGTACCCCGCCCTCGCAGGTCATAACCACGCTTGAGAACCGCATGAAGTGCGGCGTCGGGTACTGCGGGCACTGCAACGTCGGGGAATTCATGGTGTGCCGGGATGGCCCGGTAGTCAGCGGAGAAGTCATTTCACAGCTTCCAAACGAGTTCTAAGGAGAGTCGATGGAGACCATCGAAGAACAGGACGCCTCCGCCGCGGGAGACCTGGGGCCAATGGCCACGCTGGCTGAGGAGCCATCCAGTCCGATCGACTGGGCACTAAGGACGGACCGCCTCCCCCACATTTGGTGCCCGGGCTGCGGCATTGGGACGGCGGTCGTAGCCTTCGTCGAGGCCGTCAAGGAGGCCGGGGTCGAGATGGACAACCTGTCGGTCGTCTCGGGTATCGGCTGCACTGGGCGCGTGGCCGGCTACCTCGACTGCGACAGCTTTCATACCACGCACGGACGGGCCATACCATTCGCCACCGGGCTGCACGTGGCCAACCCCAACCTCAAGGTGGTGGTTTTCAGTGGCGACGGCGACCTGACCGCGATTGGAGGCAACCACCTGATCCACGCCGCACGGCGGAACGTCGACATCACGGTGATCTGCGTGAACAACTTCGTATACGGCATGACTGGCGGGCAGGGCGGCCCGACCACGCAGACCGGCGCAAAAACCTCCACGACGCCCTTCGGCAACCTCGACGAACCCTTCAATCTGGCAAAACTGCTTGTCGGTGCCGGCGCAACCTACGTGTCGCGCTGGACCGTACTGGACCTGAGCCGGCTCCGCAGATCGATGGTGGAGGCGCTCAATCACAAGGGATTCTCCTTCGTGGAGGTGGTCTCGCCTTGCCCCGTCTACTACGGCCGCCGCAACCGGCTTGGCGAGGCCGTTGACGAGCTGCGCTACTACCGTGAGCACACGATAGTGGAACCCTCCTCCCCGCTGGAGGAGGCGGGAATAGGCGAGCTTGGAGGCGACATCAAGGTTGGGAAGTTCCTTGAGACAGAGCTGCCCACCCTAGAGGAGCGCTTGGCCGGCCTGGCGGCGAGAGAGAGTAGCAACGGTCTTGCTGCCCCCGCGTTGGAGGAGGAGCAACCGAATGGCTAGCAGCGCAAGCGAGATCGTGGACCTCACTGACACCGAGCACATCGAGGTTCGCCTGAGTGGCTTCGGGGGCCAGGGGATTCTCCTGGCGGGCTACATACTCGGCCAGGCGTTAACGGTTTATTCTCACCGCGCCGTTGTCATGGCCCAGAGCTACGGCCCCGAATCGAGGGGCGGTGCCAGCCAGGTCGAGCTAATCATCTCGAGTGGTGAGATCAGCTATCCGAGGGTCGAGCACCCGAATGTGGTCGTGGCTCTCTCCCAACAGGCCTACGCCTCTTATGGCGCGACCCGCCCCGATGAGGCCCTGCTCATCGTGGATACCGATCTCGTAACCGTCGACGAAACGCTTGAAGGACCGCGGCCGGTGGTTGCTGCACCCATTACCCGATGGGCGGAGGAGAAGCTGGGCAAACGAATCACCGCAAACATCGTGATGCTCGGCTTCCTTTGCGGTCTCACCGGCCTGGTGGAGCCTGGAGCCCTCGAACGCGCCGTAGTCCAGTCGGCACCCAAGGGATCTGCGGAACTCAACACCCGGGCGTTACGTATCGGTCTTGAACAGGCCAGCAGCTACCGCGGTGAACGGCAGGGTGGGTCATGACGGTTCCCACTACAGCGATTCCGCGCCCGGGCAGCGAGCAACTCCAGTCGCGCGTACGCGATCTGAGCGGGCAGAACGTCTTCGCCTGCTACCAGTGCGGCAGATGCACCGCCACCTGCCCCTTTTCCCTAAACCCCCAGCAGGTGCTCCGCCGCGTCCAGCTGGGACAGGTGGCGGAGGCGGCCGAGCTGGAGACCACCTGGAGGTGCGCAAGCTGCTTTAGCTGCGTGGTGGCCTGCCCCAAGGGAGTGGATCCCCCAAGGGTCATGCAGGCGCTAAGAATAATGGCGACAAGCGGCGAGCTTGGGCGTAAGCACAGCAAGACCCATCGCCTTAGGTCGCGGCTGATCGCCATGAATCACAGGACGGCCAAGATCGGAAGCGCTCTGGCCCCGGCAAGCAACTGGGCCCTCAGCCTCCCAGGTGCTGCGGTCGTGTCCGAACTTGTCCTAGGTATACATCGGTCCAGAAGGATGCCGGAGTTCGCCCGGACCTCCTTTGCCGCCTGGTTCTCCCTGCACGCTCCGGCGGGAGATGGGCACAGGGGACCTGTCCTGCTCTTCCTGGATACCTACATGGACTACAACTTCCCGGCCATCGGCATGGCCGCCACCGAGCTCCTGGAGCGCGCCGGCTTCGCCGTCTCCCTGGCTGGCAACGTCTGCTGCGGCAGGCCCATGATATCCAAAGGGTTTCTCGCCGAGGCTGCCGAGCAGGCGCGCCTCAACGTGGAACGCCTGGCGGGTGCGGCCACCGAGAATGTACCTATAGTCGGCTGCGAGCCGTCCTGCCTGCTCACCTTCCACCGCGAGTATCCGAGCCTGGTTGGCACTGAGGAGCTGCGCAAGGCAGCCGAGGCGCTGGCACCGAAGGTGGTGCTCATCGATGCTTTCCTCGACTCCCTCCTCCAAGCCGGGGAGCTCGAACTCGCGTTCGACAGGGCCAAGAGCGGCGGCCGGCCGGTAATCCTGCACGGCCACTGCCACCAGAAGGTTTTCTCGTCGCCTGCGGCCGGCCTGCGGCTGCTACGCGAGGCGGGGTTCGACGCTGATGTGACGAACGCTTCTTGCTGCGGCATGGCCGGATCCTTTGGTTACGAGAAGGAGAACTACGAGCTCTCTGAGAAGGCTATCGAGCGGGGCGTCCTGCCAGCACTGCGGGAATGGCCAGAGGCCGAGGTCGTGGTGATGGGGGTCTCCTGCCGTCAACAGATCGACCACTTCACCGACCGAAGGCCCAAACACCTTGTCGAAGCCCTACGGGACGTCCTAATGGACGTCCCGTAGGAGGTGTTGCGCTCCACCAGGGCAGATGCGGACCCGGGAGGATACACGAGACGACACCCTCATCCGCTGGTTCGTCTCGATTTCACCCAGCGACGCCGTGCTCGCCTGCGGCCGGCGTCGGGTCGCCCACTGTAGGGCGACACCTTCAATGCCCCATGAACTCCAACTGAAACGCCACCGAGCCTGATGATCCGCTGAGGAACCGTTGCAGGTTGCGTTGTCATTGGTGGCGCTTCGCCCATTGCACGCCGCCGCATGCCACCCCTTTCGGTTTGTCCTCGAGATTTCTAACTGCTTTGGAATGTACGGATCGTTGCGCTGCTGGATGCAATCTTCGGGTCAAGGGCAACGGCTGCATATGTATCGGCCATGGAACCAGACGCGACCCGAAGGCCGGCCCTCGACGCCGCCTTCGCCTATGCCGACCGAGGCTGGTCAAGTGCCAGCCTGGCCCGGGACATAAAAGTCCGCCTCGGGGGATCTCACGGCCGGCTGGTGCACGTCCCCGGCGCGGAGTCGGGTCTACAGATCAGCATCAAGGCACGAAGCCAGTCACACAATGAGGGTCAGGCCCAACCCCTTGCCGGAGACCTAACCAGTATGTGTGTCACTTGGGCGCGCCTGGGACGACATCACCGGTTCCCGCCAACAGTTCACAACCCCTCCGCCGCGTAGGAGATAAGTCTGGCTGCATCGAGGCGCAGCCAGACCGCCACCCATTCCCCAGAGGCGGTGGTGGCCACGTCCGACGGAACATCAGGCTTGGCCACGACGCTGCACGGCCCTTCCACGATCACGACCACGTGCTCACTCCGGTCTCCTTCGGTGACCACGAGGACAAGCCAGGGCTCATTGCGAACGTTTCTCTCGCGAACCGAACCAGCCGCAGTGGGCATCCAGAAGGTGGCGCCTCGCCTTACGTAGGACGTCATCGCGGCGTGTGGACGGCCATCAGGTCGAGTCGAAGTGGCCACACCGAAAACGCGCCGGTCAAGGTATCCGGTTAGAAACTCACCGCTCAGACGGCGCTCCGGAGGGTAGGAGCCCCGAGTGACCGAGGTAGCACGGGCAAAGGTCTGCTCTTGCAGCTCATCCAGGTCCATGGATGCCATCCATCAGGATTAATTTTGCCTGGAAGCCTAGTACAAGACGACGATCCTCAGCGGGCCGCCCAGAGTTCGGCCCCCAGCTGGGATCTACACTTCAAGGCGGAGGGGATCATCATGCCCGCAACGACCGAATCAATCCTGGACGCGGCTGTCGATGGAGGCGCGTCGACACTCGCCGTGCGCCGCACGGTGTTCCACTCGATGCTCGCCGGCACGGCGATAAACGAAGCGCGGATCTCCGAGCTCACCGGCCTCGATCCTGGCACTGTCAAAGGCACGGTCGACCGCCTTGTCGCGGCCGGGATCGCCACCACTGATGGCGCAAAAGGCGCTCAGCGACTTGTTGACGGGGCCGAAGGGCTAACCATCCGCAACTCCGGCCATACGATCTGGATGTCGGGAAGCGAACTCCATACCTGGTGTGCCTTTGACATCGTTGGCATACCAGCGGCGCTCGGACTCGACGCCACCGGGTCGACCCACTGCCCTACCTGCCTCACTGAGATAAAGCTCGAAGTCCTCAAAGGCGAGGTCGTCGAATCGGAGGTAGCCGGGTGGTGGCCGGCCTTGAGTGGTGGTCCCGTCGTCGAGGCGTTCTGCCCGTCCGCGTCGATTTTCTGCAACCTGAACCACTTGGAGGCGTGGAGGTCGGCAACTGGAGCCAGAGGGACACCTCGGACACTCACCGAGCTGGCCCAAGCAGGGCGCACGACGTGGGCCCGCTTCAGGGCCTGACCCACTTCGTACGTCAAGGACCCACCTACGCGTGGGGGAGGAAACCGCGTTGAGGGCGCCCGCACTCATTGGCTTGCTCATTTGAGCCTGGTAAACCTGCGCGAAGATCCGACACAGACGTGCCAGCAGACCTATGATGGCTCGTACCCGCGCCTCAGCCAAAGGCAGGAGCGATCCCAGCGAGCCTGTGCTCTTCGCAGCACTTTCAATGCATCTTTGCATCGAGCACGTAGCCGCCCGGCAGAGGTGGGCGTGCAAGCGTGGCCACAGCCGACCCGCCCTCGTGGAGTCGGCCCACACTTGCTGAAAACGAGGCGAGATGAGCGGAACCCACTGGAAGAACGAACCCGAGAGCCACGACTTTCCCGCCGCCGGGGATTACCTCAGCCTTGTCCTCGATCAGTCGACGGCCGAGCGCCTGGTGGAAGATCTTCGATCCGTGGCCCACGCTGGCAACATTTCCAAGCGCAAGGCCAAGGATCTGCTTCGCGCATCTCAACTTCCCCTGCTTGACCGCAATAACGCCCACGTTGCCGACGATCTGGAAAAGGTGGCAAAAGGCGAGAAGCTCTCGCCCGTACTTGTCGTTGGCGGGGACGCCATCCGGGGGTGGCCACTCATCATCGGGGACGGCTACCATCGCGTCTGCGCCAGCTACTGGATTGACGAGAATACCGACATCCCTTGCGTCATTGCCAGAGTGCGGCCCGAAGAGTCCCGGTAAACCCCGGTTGCACGCGCCCGGCCGGCGCCCGGAAGCGATGCCTCGCTCGGACAGGCTGGGGAGTCGCACAATGGATTACAAGTCCAAGCCGGTTGCCGCACGCTGACCAAGACCTCGCACTGATAGGTCCCGGGTCCGGAGAAACGGAAGGTGAAAGACGAGTCTCCCACCTGCTCGCTGGAAGCCGAGCTGAAGGCCCCAAGGGCGCGAGTCCAGGGCCGGGCGGAGCACCTGGACGATCGCCGGCCGTTTCGAGGCATACAATGTGCGCCGCCTTCGACATATCCAAGCCCGGGCCACCGTGGGGCAAGCGAATTTGTTTCGAGGAGCCGAACCAGCCAGACAAGGCGCTACCACACACGATTTGCCGGCTCGGCCACGGCTCCGGGTAGTTAGCGTCCTCAGCTGCGCCTACGCCGCCGGCCGGCTAGGGCAGCCCTGGGCCTAGAGTTCGGAGCCCGGATTCCAGAAGTGCTCACAAGTCAGCGGGCTCGGTGAATAGCCTCTCTCGTGGGAAAGGGGCTGTCGGCGGCCATCAGGCACGTCCGATGTACCGCCATCTATTGTCCACGTGCGTGGCCATGAGATTTCCCCGGCCCGGCTAGGTAATCAGGAGGCCTTAGCGCCGAGCTCCGGCACAACAGGGTGCCTGGTCTGGAGAAGAGCGTTCCGCCGGTTCTCGTTCTGCACTCGGTGCGTCCGTGACGCTCGGCCGTCGTCTTGGCCGCTGCCTCGGCTGCGATGAGATCCGCGACCACGAACTCCGCCCCGCATGGCCCATGAGGTCCAACATCCACCGTTCTTGAGCGTGACCGCCAGCCGATGGCGGGCATGCGCGCTGTGGGCCACCGGGTTCTTCTCTCTAGGTGGGGAGCTCTGCCGCCCTCGCACCAAAAGACACCCGATGGCCCAAGTTCGCCCTGGCCTTACCGTTACCAAGAGCCCGTCTCTCGGGGGATTCGATCCATGGCCGCCAGGAAGCCGAGTGGGTTTCCCGTGTCGTCTTCCTGCCGCTCCGGTTGGCCGCTGGTTACCTGCAGGCCCCCGGCGCGGTCACTCCATTGGTGACGTAGACGGCGCAAAACATGCCGGCGTTGCCATTGCCGTTGTTGACGGACATAGCATTCAGCATGCCTGGTAGGGCGTTGGTACCGGTCATGTTGAGAGCACCCGCGTATCCGTTGGGCGTGGGGCTAGGGTCGGCCGCCGCCGGGCCGGCGCCGGCAAACACAGCGCCGACGAAGGCGAGAGCGGGGATTACGGCGACTAACGCCTTGATTGGTTTCATCTGCATGCTCCTCCTTTTTCCCGGCAGCCGAAGCCGCCATCTTTATGATGGGCTCCAGGTTCCGTGTCTCGGCTGTACGGCTTCCGAGCGCCCGAATCGCGGTTCCGGGGCGGCCGAGCCCTAAGCGCGGTCTGACGGGATGATGTCCCAACGCGATCGTCCGTCGCGCGCGGGACGCTTTTCAGGCTGAAGCCGGCAAGCGCATTGATCGCCTTGGAACCGGTCGGCACCTCGGCGCGATATTCCGTAAGAAGCACGCCCATTCGCCCCATCGAGAGCCAACCATAAGACTCCTGCTCGCCGGGATCATCCGGCAGCTCCCTCATCTTTGTGGACAAGGATCGCCACCAGTTCGGCTCGGTTGCGGGCACCCAGCTTCGCCAGGATGTGAGAAACGTGGCGCTCGACGGTCTTGCGGGAGAGGAACAAAGATCTGGCTATCTCCGGATTGGTCGCGCCTCGGGCCACCGCCTCTGCGACCTCCCGCTCGCGGTGGCTGAGTGCCATTGCCGAGGCTGACGGGCCTCTCCGCCAGGTATGGACTCCGAGGCTGCGAAGTCTGGCCATGACGAGCTGGGCCTCGCTGTTCGCACCCATCTCCTCCGCCTCGAGTGCCACGCGCTCCAAATCCTGGACGGCTCTCGCCCGGTCGAGATGCACCAGCGCGCTAGCCTCGTCGATGTCAATCCACAGTCGCATCAGTCTGTGGCCGACCTCCTCAGCAACTTGGGCCGCGCGGGCGAAAAGGGCAACACTGTTTTCGCGATCGCACCGAGCGGCGATCAGACCCTCGATGTAGGCGCGGCGTGCCGCCGGACCGCCTGGAGGCGGATTCGAGTGCGAGGCGTCCCACCGTTTCACTGCTTGCTCAGCAGCAGCGGTCGAACCGATACGTGCCGAGGCCTCGGCACAGTACAGGACCGACTCCCAGAGGCATCGGCCGCATCCCGCCACGTCAGCGTCCGCTGCCATGGCATCGATCAAAG
>JAJYNL010000061.1 GCA_021786375.1 Actinomycetes bacterium | reverse complement strand
AGTGGGCACCATCCCCACCACCGGGGCGTTCAGGGTCTTGCCCCCCATGGAGCCGTAGAAGTTGGCATCGCCGAAGCTGAAGACTCCGCCGTCGGCGGCCACCAGCCAGTACCCCTTGCCGACCGGAGCAGGCTGGGCGGGAGGCACTGCGGGAACGTACGGGGTGGCGGCGATCCCGACCGCCGGGGCGTTCAGGGTCTTGCCCCCCATGGAGCCGTAGAAGTTGGCATCGCCGAAGCTGAAGACTCCGCCGTCGGAGGAGACCTCCCAGTACCCACCCTGGTCCATGGTCGGCGCGATCCCCACCACCGGGGCGTTGAGGGTCTTACCGGCCATCGAGCCGTAGAAGCCCGCGCCTCCGAAGCTGAAGACTCCGCCGTCCTTCGCCGCCATCCAATAGCCGCTTCCCGGCATGGGGACGCTGAATACCGCGGTTCCGCCGGGGTAGGTGGTGATGGTGTTGGAGCCAACGGTCGTATTGCTGTCGCCCGCCAGCCAGATGCCGTAGAACTCATTACTGATCGCATTGCCGCTCAACTCGGTCCCGGTCAGCACCGGGGTTACCGGAGCGGGAATCGGCGTGGCCCCCACCAGGATCCCAGCCGGCTTGGGCGGGCCGTCGGTTGCACCCCAGTCGCTTCCGGAGATGGTGTTGTTGTCCACCTTGACGCCGCTCACTTTGTCGTTAGGAGCATTGGAGTGGACGATCACCCCGGGGATGAACGCCTCGGTGACCTTGTTCCCACTGATGGTGACTCCCGAGACAGTGGTGCCAGGCGTATCCGCGGCGGCCACGATGCCACCGATCACCGGCCCATTGGCGGTATAGAGCCCGGCGGTTCCCGCCACCGTGTTGTTGCTCACGGTGATCGAGGAGAGGCCACCCGAGCCGGCGTCGTACGCCGCCACGACGATCCCGCAGCCATGGTAGTTCCCGCTGGAGGTGTTGTTGGTGATCACGTCGTTCGAGGATGCCGCGAGCGTGCCGGGGTTGGGAGCGCCGGGATCCACCGGTCCGTCGTCGGCCAGGCCGATCCCGCCATCGGCGGTATTGGAGGTGACCGTGTTCCCCGAGACGGTGGAGTTGGAGACCCCGACCAGCTCGATCGCCTTGTTCTCGGGTATCTTCGGGTTGGGGGAGACTCCGTTGCCATGCACGGTCGAATTCTCTATGGTCAGCCCGCTAACGTCCTGGGCAAAGATGCCGTGGTCGTTGGCGCCGGTGACGGTGACGGAACTGATGGTCACATTGCCGGCGGAGACGTATATTCCAACATCGCAGCCGGTGGCGTTCACCGTGGTGCCGCTTATCGTGGCTCCCGCGGTGCTCACCACCTCGGCGGCGGTCAGACCGGTCGTGCCCGCCGCTACGCAGGTCGAACCGGCACTGGCCGGAGCCGCGGTCACAACCGTCATCCCCGCCAGTGTCAGGCTGCCCACACCCAGCGCGGCCGCCAGCGAAGTAATCAAGGCACGTGGTGCTCTCGCCCGGCACCCGTCTTGGGTCAGCCGGCTGAGCCACCCGTGTCCGGACAGGTCGTCGTGAGCCTCAGTTTCACAGGGAAGGTTTCGCGGCACGCGACGCCCGGATGAGCAATTGAACATTGCCCGCTCCTCTCTGGGGATGGGGAGCGCCTTGCGACCAAGCGACCCGATCCCACTAGACGCCGGGCATGCACCCAACGCGGCCCGGCTGTCGGCAATGCTATCGAGGCAGAACTGCCGAAGTGAGGCCTTTGCCTCCCAATTTCGCGCCTCGTTGGATCCGTGCCCGTGGGTTTCGGCCCGCCCGGACGGCCCGGCGCCGGAATCCCGGGGCGCGAGGTGCGTCATGACGGGCGGGAGCATCGATCTTCGTGGCTTTCCCCACGTCACTTTGGCCGGGGTGTGAGCCGACCCGTATGATCGGTAAATGACAACCAAGAGGGGATGAGCATGGACTCAAGCATGTGGGATGAGCGCTATCGCTCCGCCGAGCTTCTCTGGAGCGCCGAACCGAACCAGTTCGTCAGGGACTTCTTCAGCGGGCGTAAGCCGGGCCGGGTGGTCGACCTGGGCTGCGGAGAAGGACGTAACGCCATCTGGCTGGCCGAGCAAGGCTGGCGGGTCACCGGGGTCGACTTTTCCCAGGTCGCCCTCGAGAGAGCGGCTACGTTGGCCGAACGTCGCGGGGTAAGCGCAGAGTGGGTTCAGGCCGACCTCTCGGAGTGGAGCGCCCAGGAGCCGGGGTTCGAGGCCGCCCTTATCTGCTACATCCACCTCCCGCGTACGATCATGACCCACCTGTTCGGCGCGGCACTGGCCTCGCTCGTCCCGGGGGGCGAGCTGCTGGTGGTGGGCCACCACTCCCGCAACCTGACCGAGGGGGTCGGCGGGCCGCAGATGCCGGAGGTCCTTTACTCGCCTGCCGACGTAACCGAGATACTCGGTGCCGAGAACGTTGTGGAGGCAAGAGACGTCTTTCGCAACGTCGAAACAGGCGAAGGCGCAAGAGTCGCGATCGACACCTACGTGGTGGCCAAGCGCAGCTGAGGCTGCCTGACAATCGTCTGGCCCCAGATGGCTGATCCGGGCACACCTGCCGGCCACCTCCCGCCCCGGCCGTAGTGGTGTTGATTCTCCTTATTTAACTTGGTTCGCCCGGTTGCGCGAGGGGCGCGCCTCCAACGGCTTATCCCGGCCACATCCATGGCGAAATGGATCATCGCATCATCGTTTCGAGATCTGGCGCACCTACCGCTTCCGCGGAGAACAGTTCGCGGAGCAACCCCTCGCCTGGTGGCGGTTACGGTCTTGTCCGGCTCGGGTGAGCCGGCTTCCCTCTTAGGAATTCACCGGGGAGCACCGGGGTGAGCCCACGTGGCTCTCCTCTCCCTGTGCGTTCGCGCGGCTGCCCGGTGTAGTAGCGTGCCGGTCCCGCCCCCCACCGGCGCTAGCGGTGCTGGTTGCCGGCTCCTCCAGGGAGGCCCCGGGTTCAAAACCACGTCGAAGTCCCGGCCATTGACCGAGGTCACCACGCTCCAAGCGCCAGGTGGTGGCGTCCCATCTCCGGTGGAAATTCGGTAAAGGGCGCAGGCTCCTTGTGATCATGTTAGGCGGCGCCCGTGACGGCTTTGGTGACAACAGTGGTGTCGGCCTCCTTTTGGGGTGTCGGGGTGGAAGCAGCTCGCGTCGGAGTTCCTGCAGTTGGCGGACCCTGGCGGCTGCCATTGCGACGCCTCCCCATCCCCGGCTGGCCCGGTCAAGCACTGCCCAGACCAGGCCGAGGCAGGAGCGCTCCCCTGGGAGCCTGCCGATCACTTTGACCCGCCTGCGGGTCTCGCCGAAGGTGCGTTCGATGAAGCTTGAGTGCCGGATCCGCTTGTGGTGTTGACGGGGAAGCGCAGGTAGGCGAACAGACTGGCCAGGTCGTCGTTCAAGCAGGCGACCGCGGAGGGGAACCGGCGTCCGAACCTCACCGAGAAGTCGGCAGCGCGCTGGCGGGCGACGGCTATCGACCTGTCGCCCGGCGGCTCCCCGGTTGGGTCGAAGATAGCCCAGAAGGCGCCCTTCACCTCGGCCTGGTGCTCGACTGGCACCTTGGCCAAGACGTTGCGGCAGCGGTGGATGGCACACCTCTGGCCCAGGCTGTTGGGCAAGACGAGCTCGACCGCTCCGATCAGGCCGGGGGCTCCGTCGGAGACTAGCAGAAGCGGGGCACCCAGCCCTCGGGCGATCAGGCTGTCCGAGAAGCCCTTCCATGCGTCGGTCGATTCGCTGGCGCCCGCATCGAGGCCGACGAGTACGGGACGTCCCTCGGTGGTGATCCCCCACCCGGCGAGCACCGGCCCGGCCCGAGCGCCTTCGTGCATGCGGAAGGGACTTCCGTCGAGGAAGAGGTACTCCAGTGACACCCTGGAGAGGTTACGGGCCTTCCAGGTGTCGAACTCGTCCTTGATAGCCTCGTAGACCCGGGTGACATTCGACTTCGACAGAGCG
>JAJYNL010000029.1 GCA_021786375.1 Actinomycetes bacterium | reverse complement strand
AAGGTCTACTGGCCGGAGCGGGTCGAGGTCATCGGGGAGATGCCCTACACGCTCACCGGCAAGGTGAAGAAGTTCGAGCTGAGGGCCCTGGCGAGCCGAGGCGAAGTAGAGGAGGGCAAAGTTGACGATCAGTGAGCCGGAAGCGAGGAGCGCCGGGCTGGACGGCCGGGCGGCCGATCCCGTACGCGCTCAGGCGGAGGCCGTCGCCGCCCTCATCCGCCCCTATGCGGAGCGGATGGACGAGCAGGAGGCGTTCGCACCGGAGGTGCTGGAGATGCTCACCTCCAAGGCGGTGTGGCGCAACGTGCACGGCGAGCACTTAGGTGCCGCGGGCCTGGGCCGGCAGTGCCGCTGGATAGAGGCCATCGCCACCAGTTGCACCTCGACCGCCGTCCTGGTGCAGAGCCAGCTGACCGTGGCCCACACGCTGGAGCTGTCGGGCACCGCCGGGGTGGAGGGCCTGTTGGAGGGGATGCGCCAAGGCGTCATCTGGGGCTGGGGGCTCACCGAGCCCGAGGCGGGCTCGGACATCCTTGGCATGACCACCACAGCTCGCCGTGAGGGCTCGGATTTTGTCATCGGCGGTTCGAAGCGCTTCATCTCCAACGCGGGAATGTCGGACTATTACCTGGTCTTCGCGCGCACCTCTGCCGAGCGCAACTCGCGCTCCTTGAGCGCCTTCGTGGTACCCGCCGCGACGCCGGGGCTCACCGTGACGCGCTACGAAACCAAGATGGGACTGAGGGCCTCGAGGACGGGAGATCTCTCCCTCGACGAGGTCAGGGTTCCGGCCTCGGCCCTGGTGGGTGAGCCGGGTGCCGGCTTCGGACTGGCCATCAACACCCTGAGGTGGAGCCGGCCCTTGATCGGCGCGGTGAGCCTGGGAGTGGCAAGGGGGGCTTTTGCCGAGCTGGCGAGCCGGGTGGCCCCCGACGCCAGCGCCCTGCGGCGGCTCGGTGATGAGGAGCAGGGTCGCGGCCATCAGCTCGCCGAGCTGCTCCTGCAGCTCACCGCGGCCAGCGCCCTGCTCTACGAGGTCGCCGACCGGGCTGATTCCGAGGGTGTCCTGCCGGCCATGTGGCGGGCCTCGGCGGCCAAGGCCTTCTGCAGCGATACGGCAATGCGCATTGCCGGTGCGGCGGTCGAGCTGGCCGGCCTGGAAGCCGCCGCGGACGGCTCGCGACCGGGGAGATACTTCCGCGACGCCAAGGTCCTGCAGATCTTCGAGGGCACCAACCAGATCCAGAAGAACGCGATCGTCCGTGAGCTACTCGATGCGGACGTGGCGCACCTGGGAACGGCAAGGGTCTGAGGCGATCTGCATGGTCCAGCTCCGCCACGATCAGACAGCCGGGCCCTCGGGGGGCACAGGTGTTCCACCTGCGCCGGGAATCTGCCTGCCCAGCCGCTCCTTGTCCGCGCGCGGGGCCGTGCGCCTCGCCACGCTGGCCGAGGAGCTGGGCTTCAGCGGGGTTTGGATCTCGGAGGTCTCCAATCTCGATGGAGTGGCGATCCTGGGAGCCATCGCCCAGGCGACCGAGACGATCGGGATCGGCTCGGCGGTGATACCGGTGGCGAGCAGGTCCGCGCCGGCGCTGGCCATGGCCGGTGCCACCTTGGAAGGACTGGCTCCGGGGCGGGTCACGCTCGGGCTGGGTGTCTCTTCCAAGACGATCGTGGAGGGATGGCACGGCCGGGACTTCGGCTCAGCACTCGAGAGCGTGCGCGACTGCGTGGTCATCCTTCGCCAAGCCTGGAGCACCCAACCGACCCGGCATCGCGGAGCCTCGGCGCGCTCCGATGGGTTCCGGCTGGATCCTTCCACCGGCGGCGCTCCTCGGCTCTACCTTGCCGCCTTGGGTCCACGCATGCGCAATCTTGCCGCCGAATTGGCCGACGGGGTGATCCTGAACTTCCTGCCGCGTTCCCGCGCGGCGGAGTTGGTGGCGGCAGTGGCGCCGGCTTCGGGGGAGTTCGGTGCCGCGGCCCTGGTTCGGGTGGCCGACGATGATCTCGTCCCCGGGTCGGTGGCACGGGTGCGCAAGGAAGTGGCCTCCTACCTGCGAATTCCGCAGTACCGCTCCTGGTTGGAGGAGTGCGGCCTGCGCGTTGAAGTTGACGGCCGCGATTCGGGCCGGGAGTGGCTGGAGCAGATGGCCTTCTCACTGCCGGATGCCTTCGTGGCCGACTCCGCCGTTACCGGCGGCGTCGCCTCCTGTGCCACGGCATTTGCGGAACTGTCGAACGCAACAGTGGTACCCCTTGCGGTGCCGGTGGTGGAGGCCGGGGATATCGAGGCCTTCGAGCGAGTGATGAGAGGTATCGCGCAGAGCGCGATCCGACGCCCTGAGGGAGAGAGATGAACACAGGATTTGGTGGAGCCGATGTCGCGGGATCGGCCGTTTCGGCCGAGAGCGACCTCGACCTTTTGCGAGAGACCATACGGCGGGTGGCCACCGGGGCGATCGCGCCGGAGGTGGCCGGGATGGAGCGGAGCGGTTCCATGCCCGAGGCCGCCTTGCGGGCGCTGGTGCAGACGGATTTCCATGCCCCGGCCATCCCTACCCGGTACGGAGGTGCCGGTGCCGGGGCGCTGGAGGCGGTGGTGGTCATCGAGGAGGTGGCGCGTGTCAGCGCAGCGGCCTCGGTGATTCCGGCTCAGGGATTCGTTGCCGCCTGCGCCCTGGCCGGCGCGGAGGCGGGCTCGGAGCAGGCGGCGGTCCTCTCGGCCATCGCCGGGGGCGAACTCGTCGCAACCTCCCCCCTGGCCGGTGCGCGCGCCGCAGGGGTGGTCGCCGAGGCGGTGCCGGGCGGCTGGAGACTCGAAGGGGTCTTGGACTGGGTGCCCTGGCCGTATCCGGACTCCGGTGCCGCTCTGGTCGCCGTGGTGGAGACCGCCGCGGGTCCGCGCCTGATCGCAGGCAGGCTGGCCCGGCTCGAGCCGGGTATGAGCCAGGCCACCTCGATGCTGGGCTTCAGAGGCGTCCCGCTTGCTTCGCTGCGGCTTTCAGGGGTGGTGATCCCAAGCGGGGCCGTGGCAACTGAGGGCGCACAGCGCCAGCCGGCCCTATGGCGGGCGGCCCGGTTGATCGCCACCGCAGCACAGGCCACCGGAGTGGCGGCGATGGCGCTGGAAGCGGCGGCGGGCTACGTGCGGGAGCGCCGACAGTTCGGACGGCCGATCGGTGAGTTCCAGGCGTTGCGGGTGATGCTGGCCGATATGGCCACCCGGGTGGAGTCGGCCCGGCACCTCACCTATGCGGCGGCGGAGGCAATCGAGTCCTCGGCGGGGCAGGAGCCGGCCCGCCTGGCGGCCTCGGCCAAGCTGCACGCCTCCGATATGGCCGTGAGCGTGGCCACCGACGCCGTTCAACTCTTCGGAGGTTACGGTTTCATGCAGGACTACCCCGTGGAGAGGGCGATGCGGGATGCGAAGATGACTCAACTCCTGGCGGGGGACCGGCTGGAGCAGCAATGCGCCATCGCCGATATCCTCTCCGCAGCGGGCCACGACGAAGCGGCTGCAGGGCCGGTGCGGTGAGGATGGTTCGTATGCCCGCCATCTTCCTGCCCGGTAGGATCAACCGCAGGGATTGCGAACCAAGCGGCGGATACCGCCTCGTTGTACACGCCTGCCATCCGGATGGACCGAGTTGCAACAAGTGGGCATTTTGCAGCGGATGGGAGGTCCTGCGTTGGCTCTGAACGGTGAGGCTACATTGAAGGACGACGGTCCCGAGGCCATCAAGGCGGCCAGGGTCCGCTGGCGCAGGAGACAGATCGTCGACGCCGCGACCGGCCTGCTCACACGGGTCGGCTTCCAGCGGATGCTGATAACCGACCTGGCCAAGGAAGCGGGCGTCAGCGTTGGCACCATCTATCAATATGTCGACTCCAAAGAGGACATTCTCACTCTCATTGTCCGTGACGTTCTCGAGACCTACCGAGCCGAAGTGCCGGCGGCGATGGAGGGGATCG
>JAJYNL010000086.1 GCA_021786375.1 Actinomycetes bacterium | reverse complement strand
GGAGGACCTTGCCGTTCTCAGTGCTCTGCGACTGTGCCACGAAAGTCTCCTCTTGCCGGCGCAAGGCCCTGCTCGATCAGCCGGGCCTTCACGCGAGAGCGACGAGGCGCTCCTTCATCACATCAAGTCGCCAGCGCGATCTCTGTCGGCGGATTGCTCAAGCGGCGATAGACCTGCCGGGCGATGTAGCGCTTCAAGAGTCGCCTTATCTCCTTTGGAGTCTTTCCCTCCGACTTCCTGCGCTCCACGTAGGCCCTGGTTTCTGGGTCATGGGACATCCGGGTAAGGGCGATGGACGAGAGCGCCCGGTTGAGGCGGCGGTCGCCTCCGCGGTTTAGGCGGTGGCGCTCGGTGTTGCCAGAGGAGGCGGGAATGGGGCAAGTACCGGAGAGGGAGGCAAAGGCGGCCTCGGAGCGGATACGCCCGCCATGGGACCAGGCCACCAGGATGACGGCCGCGTTGGGGGCACCTATGCCCACTTCGTTGAGTAGCTGAGCGGATCCCGAGGCGGCAACTAGGGCGGCGAGCTCGATCTTGTTGCGACCGAGCTCCTCTTCGGCCGAGATGATCCGACGGGCCAGACGGATCGACTCGGCCCTGGCCGTGGCCAGCCCCAGATCCTCGTTGCGGGTTCGCCACCGGGCAATGGCCGAGATCTGGGACTTGGAGAGGGGGCGGCGAGCGTCCAGTCCGAGATCGACCGAGCGGACAAGGGCGGTAAGGGCATTGATGGAGCGGGTGCGCTCGGCATTCAGTTCCTCCCGTGCCACCACCAACACTCGCAACCCGGTGCGGATGGCATCCTCCGACCTTGGCCGGCGCAGGAGTGCTTCATCGACGCCCATCACCGAGCGCCCGATGGCTTCTGCATCGATGGTGTCGTCCTTTGCTCCCCGACCCCGAGGCGAGCCATAGGACAAAGGCTCCACCACTTCGAGACCCTGGATGACTGCAGCTCGCCTGAGGGCGGCCCCATAGGAGCCGATGCCCTCGATCACGAGAAGCGGATGGTTTTCTCCACATCGGCGCATCATCCAGGAAAGCGCCCGGGCGATCCCCGCCGGGCTGGTCGGAAAGGTGGCGGCGTCCAGCCGCGCTCCGGTCCGGGTTGTGATGATCGCATAGGTGTTGGAACGAGCGTGGGTGTCTACTCCCACGACAAAGGCGAAGTGTTCTGCCACAATGGACATGGTGGCGTCTCCTCTCACTCAGGGCACGTCATCGTGGCCGGTGTCGGCCCGGTGAGATTCACGGCGAGGCAATCCTGTAATGAGCCACAGCCATAAAGGCTGGGCAAGCTTCTGATCAAGCCATCGTCGTGGGCCGGGTTGGCACCGGCCTCCGTGGCGGTTGGGCATATCACAACAAGTGCATCCCCCGAAAGGGAGCCAGGCTTTTCGCGAGCCACAACCACCACGAAGTGCCGATACCAACTCTGCCAGCCTGCCTCGGGCCGGCCAAGGAAATACTTACGGGAGTCCCAAGCACCGTGGGCTGGTCTAGCCATATCGGCCGGGCGGTGACGGCCGCGGCAGGGCGCGTCCGGGTTCCAAAGGGGGTGCAGTCACCGCGTGATCCGGTAACCGCTCACTGCCCAGGAGGCCGCCTTGGGAATCAATCGGCCATGGTGTCGAGAACTTCGTTCACATCCTGCTCGCAAGTGCGCGGGTTCACGAAGCAGAACCGCATCATCCGTTCGCCCCGGTAGGTGGTGGGTTGGACGAAAGCGACCTGCTCCTTGAGCAGCTTCTCGCTCCAGGCCACGTAATCCCCGTCGCTCCAGCCACTCCGCCTGAAGACGACAACCGACAGCTCGGGCTCGATGGCGAGTTCCAGGTACGGCCGCTGCCTGACCTGGTCCGCGCAGTAGCGGGTGATTTTCAGCGTCTCGGCTATGGCGTCGCGGTATGCGTCCGTTCCGTAGGTGGCGAGCGAGAACCAGAAGGGTAACCCGCGGACACGGCGCGAGAGGTGATACGCGAAGCTGGCGGGGTTCCAATCCCTTTCTTTGTTCACGTCGTCGAGATAAGCCGCTTCCTGGGTCATAGCGCGTTCCGCATCGGAGGGGTCGCGGTAGATGATCGCCGCGCAATCGAAGGGGGCGAACAGCCATTTGTGGGGATCGATCACGAACGAATCGGCCCGCTCGATTCCCTTGTAGAGGTCCCTCAGCTCCGGCTGGGTAAGGCCGGCGCCGCCATATGCTCCGTCCACGTGCATCCAGAGGTCGTGCTCGGTGCAAAACTCGGCTACCCCGGCAAGGTTGTCCACGATCCCGGTGTTGGTCACGCCGGCGGTCGATGCGACACCGAACACGCGAGCCCGGTCAACCTCACTCAGTTCCGCCCACTTCTGACCCAGGGCCTCGCCGGTCAGCTTGCCCTTGTCATCACCGTCGATCAGGAACACTTCGATGTCGGTGATCCGAGCAGCTGTTGCCACCGACGAGTGCGCGTCGCGTGAGGTGAGCAGAGCGGGCCTACCCTGGATGCGTCCCAACCTGCGGTACTTTTCTCGCCCCGCCACCAGCCCCGAGAGGTTTCCGGCGGAGCCACCCGACACGAAGGTTCCACCAGCCCCTTGGGGCATGCCGGCCAGCGAGGATAGCCAGGCGAGGGCCTCGTTCTCCAGGTAGACGGCCCCCGCTGCCTCGATCCAGGTCGACCCGCTGATGCAGGAGGCCGAGACAACGAGATCGAAGAGCGTCGCGGCCTTGGTAGGAGCCACCGGCACGAAGGCCCAGAAACGGGGATGGTCGGTGCTCATCGTCGCCAACGCGTAGCCGTCGGCGAAGCGCTTTAGCGCCTCTTCGCCACCGAGACCCTTCTCGGTTATGTTGGGGCCATAAAGGTCGTGCAGCTCCTGTGGGGTGGCGGGGCCGTCAAGCGGGATGGGCTCCATGGCAATCCGCTTGAGCGAGTACTCGATGATGCTGTTAGCAAGCTTCTTCTCTGACTCACCGAATTCGTGCATCGTCGCATCATCCCCAAATTGCGAATGCGGCACCAGCCATGAGCGCCGCAGCCCGGGGAAGATGCTAGTACCGGCTGCAAAGTGCGCGCCGCCGGCAGGAGCGAGCCTCAAGGGGTCGGTGTTGGGCGCACCAACAAGATGTCGCCCAGGTCATTTGCGTCAGCTCAAAAGAAATCTATACCGCACTTTTCCAGCCCAAGAAAGGGGTGGGCTGCGAGCGCTGATGCGCAATGTGATAGAGAGGAAGGATGCAACTCCACGAACACTCCGTGCGCAACTTGGTGAACGAACTCGAAACCAAGAGCGTCTCCGCCCGCGAGGTGGTGCTCCACTTCCTGGATCGTATCGATCGATACAACCCCGCGCTGGGGGCGTTCGTGGCGACCAATCCCGAGCTAAGCCTGCGCCTTGCCGCCGAGGTGGACGAACGCCGGGCCCAGGGCCGATATCTGCGACCCCTCGCCGGCATCCCCTTCGCAGTCAAGGATCTCGAGGACTGCACCGGCTTCCCCACGACCATGGGCTCGGCACTGCGCAAAGGATCCGCCCCGGCGATACAGGACTCCCTTCTGGTAGAGAGGCTGCGCCAGCAAGGAGCGATCCCCGTAGGCAAGACGAACACGCCCGAGTTCGGCTGGAAGGGAACCACCGAGAACATGGTCTTCCCGCCGACCCGCAACCCGTGGGATACCGAGCGCACTTCGGGGGGATCCTCGGGGGGCACCGCCGCCGCTGTGGCGGCCGGCCTCGTCCCCTTCGGCACCGGCTCCGATGGCGGCGGATCCATGCGAATACCCGCCGCCCTTTGCGGCATCTTTGCACTCAAGACCTCCACGGGGCGGGTTCCGGTGCGCGGGCAGGAGCCCCCGAATTGGTGGGATCTGGCCGCGGGTGGCCCGATGGCGCGCTCGGTCGGCGACACTGCATGGTTATATGACTTCTGCCTGGGGCCGCACATAGACGACCAGCGCTCCCTGCCCAAGCCTCAAAGCGACTGGGGCCTGGAGGTCATGGAGGAGCGCAGCAGGCCGAGGGTGGGAATCACCTACGACTTCGGATACTGGAAGACCGACAGCCGGATCGTAGCCGGCCTCAATGCCTGCATGGCGGCGCTGGAGGCGGAGGGCTTCGAGGTCGTCGAAGTTCCCAAGCTCTTAGAGAAAGCCCCCAGCATCACCTGGACGAAGCTAGCCGGAGCATACCAGGCCCGCACACTCGGGTCGTTGGTTGGCACGCCCGACTTTGAAAAGCTGGATCCCGGCCTCCAGGCGATGGTGCAGAAGTACATAGGAATGAGCGCGCGCGAGTTCATCACCGCGCTCGACGACGCATGGCGCATCTCGGCCCGCTTCTTTGCCGGCCTCGAACACGTCGACCTCCTCGTCGCCCCGGTCACCGCCGGCCTCGCGCCACGAATCGGAGAGGCGGGTCGCATAAACGACGAGGAGACCATCGACTGGATCAGCTATACGACTCTGGCCAACATGACCCGCACCCCCGCGGCGTCCGTGCGCGTCGGCTTCGCGGACAGTGGACTGCCGTTGGCCGTCCAGGTGATGGGCAAGAGGTTCTCCGAGATCGAGGTGCTTCGCCTGGCACGGTTCATAGAATCCGCCTTCGGCGTCGCAACGCCGCCGGAATTCGACGAGTGACAGACCAATGCTGGCGCGCGCGGACAGAGGAGAAGGCGCCTCCTATTATTGGTGCTCGTAGGATTCGCCTCCTGGCAGCAGGAAAGCGGGTAGCGACCCGGGAACGAGAGCGTGTCCATGGCTCCGGAAATGCCGGTTGGCGACTCTAAAGAACAAGCGCTGACAGAGCTGGAAATGACGCTGGCGCGAATGGGCCGCGTGCTGCGGCGCATTCGCATCCCCAGCAAGTATCTCAATCGTGACATCGATATCAACTCCTTCTGGCAGCTGGCGCCGTTACGGGCGAAGAAGGCGCTGCGGCCGACAGAGATCGCCACGCAGCTCGGGCTCGACAACTCAACCGTCTCCAGACAACTGCAAAAGCTCGAGGCCCAAGGGCTGGTCGAGCGCGCGGTTGATCCGAGCGATGCACGCGCCCAGCTCATCAAGCTGACCACCGACGGTGAGCAAATCCTCTCCCTGGTGGCCTCGGCACGCCGCGAGATGATAGCCGGGGTAATCTCGAACTGGAAGGACGAGGATTTGGAAGCGCTGCTCCACTATCTCAAGAGGCTTACCGAGGGCATGGAGACAGAGCTCTAAGCGGCGTGGCCCGGGCCGCGATGGCGAAGTTTCGCCGCGGCTCGAGTGCTGAAGCTTGCGCTCGTGAGGACACGACGCGGGTCGGGTGATGTGGATGATGGATTATCCGCAAACAGGGGAGGGCCCGGCGAACGGCGGGGTGCCGACGATCAGAGATCGCCTCGCACTTCTTCGGCCCAAAGCCAGGCGTCTCTCGTTGATCCGGGGCCGGATGCCCAGCGAAGGGTTGACCGCCTTCATACTTTCCGGCGGAGGAAACCGTGGAGCAGTGCAGGTCGGCATGCTTTCGGCACTGGTCGAGCGCGACATCCAAGCGGACTTCATTCTCGGCACTTCGGTGGGTGCCCTCAACGGTGTGAGCTTCGCGATCCACCCCTCGCGCGCCACGCTGGCACGGCTAACCACGGTGTGGCTCTCGACTTCGCGCGACGCACTGTTCCCACCCGCACGCTTCGGAACCACCTGGCGCTACGCCCAGAAGCGACCCTACGTTTACCCGAATACCGCGATCGAGAAGTTCATCCGGGACAACGTTCCCATCGCCGACCTGTCCGAAACCGCCTTGCCCATGGAGATGGTGGCCACTAACGCCGCGACCGGCGAGCCGTTGCGCATCTCCACCGGTGATCCGGTGAAGGCGTTGCTCGCGACGTCTGCCCTGCCGGGGGCCCTCCCCCAGGTCGAGATGGACGGAAACTTTTACATCGACGGTGGCATCAGCGACGACATCCCGCTCTTGCGCGCCGCCGCCTTGGGAGCAACGACCGTCTACGTTCTCCTGTGCGGAGCCATGAACCGGGCCGGGAACAGCCGGAGCCGCCCGATCGAAGCCATACTCGAGTCCTTCGCGCTCGCCAAGCTTGCCCGCCTCAGGGCGGACATTGCAGCACTGGAGGGCAAGGTCAAGGTGGTTGTTCTGGAGAGCCGGGCGGCGCAATCCGTAGCCTGGCTCGACTTCTCGCGCTCGGAATACCTCATCGAAGCGGGTTTCAGGGAAACGGCCAAGCAGCTTGCAGCCCTTCCCGCCGGTGTCCCAACCAAGCCGAGCCGCATCTGGGCTGTGCCCACCACGGCTCCAGCACTCCCCCTGGCCAGCCCGAACTAAGCCGCTCAGGCGGAATGGCGGTCGAGGATCTCCCGGATCGCTTCCATCGCCTCCGCATCCAGGACGTGCGCGCCCGCGGCCACGTTCGCACGTATCTGCTCAGCCGAGGTCGCACCGGCTATCACCGACGAGACGTTCGGATTTCCGAGCAGCCAGGCAAAGGCGAGGTCGGTAAGGCCGAGACCACGGGCCTTGGCAAAGGACTCCAGCTCTTCGATCAGGTCGAAGTTGGCCGAGGCCACCTCGGCAGGGCGATTGGCAAGGCGGGTCCCTGCCGGCGGCGCCTCTCCACGGCGGAACTTGCCGGTGAGAAGCCCTGCGGCCAGCGGATAGAAGGGCAGGATTCCTACCCCGAAGTGCTCGGCGGCAGGGATCACCTCAGCCTCGACTTCTCGCCGAAGGAGCGAATAGAGGTTCTGAGCGGAGATGAATCGCTCACGCCCCTGGGCGCGCGCGATCATCTCGGCCTCCGCAAGCTGCCAGCCGGCAAAGTTCGAGGAGCCGATGTAGCGGACCTTGCCCTCCTTGATCAACTCGTCCAGGGCGGCAAGCGTCTCCTCTATGGGCGTATTCGGGTCGGGCTCGTGCATCTGGTAAAGATCGATGTACTCGGTCTGCAGGCGTCGCAGCGAACCTTCCACCGCCTTGCGCACGTAGCGCCTGGAGCCTCGAGCAACGTCACCGGTCTGCATGTCCATGCCGAACTTCGTGGCCAGCACGATCTCGTCACGCCTTCCACGCAACACCTGCCCCATCAAGGTCTCCGAGCCACCGAGGTTCCCGTAGATGTCGGCCGTGTCGAACAGCGTTATGCCCGCATCCAGAGCGGCGTAAATGACCTCACGGGTCCGATCGACATCCAGCCGCCCACCGAAATTGTTGCACCCCAATCCGACCTCGGAGACCGTCAGGCCGCTTCTTCCCAGCTGTCGTGTCTTCATTCTTCCATTCTTATGGAAAAGAGCCGGTTCTGAGCACGCCCGGGTCGCCGGACTGCCTACTGGGGCAAGGGGAGCTCCGGATGCTCGCGATGGAAGGCCAGAGCGACTTCCCTGGAAAGCTCCAGCAACGGCACGCCGAGTTCGGCCGAGGCCACGGCCAGATCGTCGAACTCTATCTTGGAGGAGTATGGTCCGACCTTTACCCGATAGGCGCGTCCGGCGTAACGCACCTCCATTATCGTGCGCGATCCGGCGGTGCGGACGAACGTCGAGACTCGAACCCCCAGCGACCCCGTGGCCCGCATCATCTCTTCTGCCAGCAAATCCCCCACCTCGCCGCGGCAAATTGCCGAGAGAACCAGCGCCGGGCGCCCCTTCTTGCCCGTCACCGGGGCTACCCAGGCGTCGAGTGCCCCTCGCCGCAGCAGAGTCTCCAAAGCGGCGGCCACCGCCTCCCCACCACGATCGTCAAGATTCGTTTCAAGCAGCATCAAGGCACCCGATTCCGGCGTGGTCGACGGCCGGACTTCTACAAGAGAGGCGTATAGGACGTTGGGCCGATCGTCCAGCTCGAGGGTTCCCGCGCCCATTCCCGTAGCCAGCAGCCTGTAACCCGCCAGCTCGGTAAGGGGCCTGGCGGAGGCGGCCAGAAGCGCCGCACCGGTTGGGGTGGCCAATTCGTGCCCCGAGACCCTCGACGTCAGATCGAAGCCGACCAGATGGGCCAAGGTGGCAGGCGCGGGAACCGGAAGCAGGCCGTGCTCGGTCCGCGCTGCGCCGGTGCCGGTCTCGATGCTGGAGACATAGACCCTGTCGGCGCCAAGGTGTTCCAGGCCCATAGCGAAGCCAACGATGTCGGCGATGGTATCCCATGCCCCTATCTCGTGAAGGTGGACCTGGTCGATGTCCTGGCCGTGCAGCTGGGCCTCCACTCCGGCGAGCCGTGCAAGCGCATCCAGCGCGAGCACTTGCGCACGCGCACCCAAGCCGGTGCGCAAAATTATCTCCCTTATCTCGCGGTAGTGCCGGGGCGGTTGCGCCACGGAGGCCACAACCTCGACCGCGAGGGCGGACATGACACCGCTGGCGCGGCGGGCCGGCGTCACCACGACTCCTTCCAACCCGGCGGAGGCAAGGGCGGAGTTCAGGCGTTGGATCGGCAAGCCGAGATCAACCAGCGCCGCTAGCGCCATGTCGCCTGAGATCCCGCTGGGACAGTGGAGAACGATCGCCTTCAAGCACCGTCTCCGCTCTTCTCAGCCTTTCCGGCCACGATCCTCACCGCCGCGCAGGCTGCTCCGAAACCGTTGTCGATGCCGACCACCGCCACTCCCGGCGCACAGGAGGCGAGCATGGACATCATCGCGGTGGTCCCGGCGGCCGAAGCGCCATAGCCTACTGATGTCGGAACCGCGATCACCGGATTCTGTACCAGCCCCCCCAGCACGGATGGAAGCGCCCCCTCCATTCCGGCGGCGACGATCAGAACGTCGAAGGAGCGCAGCTCGCCTATCTTTCCCAGCAGGCGGTGCAGGCCGGCAACCCCGATGTCCGGCACGCGCTGGCAGGGAATGCCGCAGGCGCGCAGGGTGGCAACCGCCTCCTCGGCCACCGGGATGTCAGTGGTGCCGGCCGTGACGACTCCAACATTTCCGGCACGCCTGGGAGCAGAGCGAAGCACCACCGAGGCGAGCACGTCGGGAAACGCCACCGGGTCAGGGTGCACCCAGGACTCGGGATAGACCTCCAGAAGCTCGGCGACCTGGGCACGCGCCGCCCTGGTGACAAGCACCGGGCCGGGGTCGGACTCAAGCATCTCGCCCGCCAGCGTCACCACCTGGGAGGGCGATTTGCCAGGTGCGAAGATTGCCTCGGGAATCCCGATGCGGTTATAGCGCAGGTGATCAAGCTCGGCGAATGCGTCCAATTTCTTCCCCATCCCAGGAGCGCCCAAGGAGGGCTCCGAGGAACCAGGCTATTTCCGCGTGGTGCGGACTTGACCGAGCGGCGGGCGCAGCGTCAAGCGCACTATCGTCGAATCCATTATGACCGCCTTCATCTCCAAGCGAGTCGCCTACCTTGGACCAAGGGGCACCTTTACCGAAGAGGCGCTGCTCTCCCAGCCCGATCTTGCCTCCGGCGAGTTGGTGGAGATGGCCTCCATCGACAATGTTCTCGACGCTGTCGACAATGGGCAAGCCGACCTAGGCTTCGTTCCGATCGAGAACTCGATCGAGGGCACGGTGCCAGCGACAATTGATTCGCTGGTGTTCGATCACGACCTCTACATCGAACGCGAGGTGGTGCACGATATCCACCTTCATCTGCTGGGGCTCCAGAACGCCTCAGTCGAGGGTATCCGCGAGGTCCACTCCTATCCGCACGCCCTGGGACAGTGCCGCAAGTTTCTAGCCGCCGAACTTCCTCGGGCCGGCATCCACGCAGCCAGCTCGACCGCCGAGGCAGCCCGCCTGGTTTCCGAGCGCGGTGATCCATGTCTGGCGGCTATTGCACCCCGAGCCTCGAGGGATATTTACGGCCTGGAAACGCTCCGAGCCGATATCGAGGACCACGGCGGAAACCAGACCCGCTTCCTACTTGTGGGCAAAGGGATGGTGCCGGCTCCCACCGGCAACGATAAGACCTCGGTCGTCTGCTTCCAGGTCAAGGACCAGCCGGGTTCGCTGTTCAGCATCCTGGCCGAGTTCTACGCGCGCAATATCAACCTCACCAAGCTGGAATCCAGGCCGAGCAAGAGGGAGCTCGGCCAGTACTGCTTTGTGATCGAATTCGACGGCCACGTCGCCGACCATGACGTTGCCGATGCGCTGGTCGGCCTGAAAGGCAAACTGGCCGACCTCAAGTTCCTCGGGTCGTTCCCCAAAGTGCGGGACGCACCCGCACCGAAACGGCCGTCGGTCCCGACCCAGGATGCGGCCTGGAGCTGGCTCACCTCCATTCGAAGTCAGATCGCCGACCCGCGGGAGTAAAGTGTCTCTCCGGAGGGATGGCAGAGCGGACGAATGCGAAGCACTTGAAATGCTTTGAGCCAAAAGCTCCGTGGGTTCGAATCCCACTCCCTCCGCCACGGGTTACATACAAAACTGACGAGGTTACACCTACAAAAGTGCATCACCAGAATGCACCATGGGTGTGACCTTCGTGTTGAAATCCGGCTTCGGCGCCGCTGGCGACGCCGAGGCCCCGGGGGAGGTGGTTAGGATCCCGCCGATCAGTCCTCGAAACGAACCGCTACCCGCCTTCCCTTCGTGGGAAGGCGAAGAAGCTCCGCTTCAGCCGCCACTGCGTCGCGCTCGCCGGGGGAAAGCGATCTCCACGACTGTACGACGAGACTGGTTCCGGCGCGGCGCCATGTACCGGTTATCTCTCCTTCGATCAGCAGAGCTCCCGGCCAAACTCTCGAGGTCCATAGCTGCGCCCGCCTCACGCTGTCTTCGACGAGAAGTTCCCGGTCACGGCCCCAGGCCAGAAAGTACGCATCGCCACTGGGAAGTAGGCGCACCGGCGCAGGTCGCAACGCCTCCACCCCGGCAGTAGGCACGTCCTGTTCAAGCATCCATGCCGGTCCGATCGGGGTCTCGACAGACAGGAGCTGGTTGGAAAGCGCCCGGAAGGCCGCCTGGGCCGCGGCCCCTCCGATGCCCGCCCAACGGCCGAACGACTCGGGGGTAGTCGGACCGAAGACGTGGAGATACCGTCGGGCCAACTCCAGCCTTGCCTCTCGCGGGTCCACACCTGGCGGCGGAACGGTCCAGACGGCCGGGCATCCGGCCCCTTCCCAACGTATGAGTACCGTGCCGGTCGCAGCGGCATAGCGCAGCGCATTGGGATTCACGCCCAGTCCCGCCCCCGCCTGGTCGTAGGGCATCGAGGTGCCGGCGAGGTGGTTCTCGAGCCGGGCGGCAAGCTCGGTCGCACGGGCCAAGCCCTTGGCATGATCGGGCATGGTTCCCAGGGAGAACACCGCAATGTCGTCCTTGGCCACGGCGTAGACGTTGAACCGCGGGCCCCAAAGCTGCACCAGTCCCGGCTCCTCCCAAACGTCGCGCCTGGTCCCCTCCATGCGCGCGTGGATCGAGAGCATTGCCGCCCTCGGCATCGAATCCTGCAGCCCGGCGAAGGCGGCCGCGCGCAACGCGTCCGCCGACGGCGGGAGGCGCTGGTCGAGCGCCCCGGCACGTCGGCGGTAAGACAATATCTGCGATCTGGAAAGAACCAGTGGATTCATAGCACGAATCTCCTTGGTCTCTCGGCGTCACCGAGCGCTCCGGCCACTGGAGCCACGCCGGCTCAGCCCTGAAGCCAGCTCAGCTCGGGACAATCTCCCGTGACATCGTGTACCTTGAGTTCCGGCCCGGATAGCTCGACCACCGCGATCCATGGCCCCGCGGAACCGGCTACGCTCTCGTGCTCCTCGTGCAGGTGCCGGATGACGGCACCGAGCTTCTTGGAGGCACCCTCAATCGACGCGCGCACGCCGCGGGCAACCGCCCGCTCGGCCATGGCCAAAGCGATCGGGTAGTCGGCGGGGGTGGCGATGCGCAGGTGAAGCTGAGGAGCGCCCAGTGTACCGTGCTCGCCTTGCTCGTGAAGGTAGAGAGAGATGCGCTCGAATCCGAGTGAGAATCCGCAGGCCGGCGCCGGTCGTCCGAAGCGTCCGAGCATCTCGTCGTAACGGCCACCGCCGCCGATCGAGAAACCCATCTCCGCGACACCGAGTTCGTAGATTGGCCCGGTGTAGTAGCCCATCCCACGGATCACCGTCGGATCGAAGACCAGCTTTGTCCCCGCCAAGGCCGAGCACCCGGCGAGGGATGCTATGGCCTCCATGTCGGTAACAACCGTCTCAGCAAGGCCGATCTCCTCGAACAGGCTCATCGGAAGGTCCTCGGAAGCCGAGCTCTCCTCCAGGAAGCGAGCCAGACGGCCGGTTGACTGCTCGGCGAGTTCCATTCGGGCTATTTCGGCCCGCACGCCTTTTGGCCCAACTTTGTCCAGCTTGTCCAGGGCAATGAGGACCGCCGCGCCTGCCGCGGCAGGCACGCCCGCCCAATCCAGGACCGAATCCAGGAAACGACGGTCATTGAAGCGCAAAACGGGGTTCTTAACCCCTAACTTGGCCGCCGCCTCCACCGAGACGGTTATCAGCTCCATCTCGGCGAGGACGCCGGGCTCACCAATGATGTCGATGTCGCACTGCATGAACTGCCGAAAGCGTCCGCGCTGTGGACGTTCCGCCCTCCATACCGGGCCAATCTGGATGGCGCGAAAAACGGGCGGCAGCTTGGGCTGGTTATGGGCCCAATAACGCGCGAGCGGAACAGTGAGGTCGAAACGCAGGCCGAGGTCCGCGAGCGTGTTCTCGTCCGCGCAGGCAAGGTCCAGCTTCTCGCCTCTTTTCAGTACCTTGAAGATGAGCTTCTCGTTCTCACCTCCGCCGGATCCTATGAGGCGCTCCAGGTTTTCCAAAGCCGGTGTCTCTATTCGCTGGAAGCCTCGGAGCGCGTACGTCTCCTGGATCACGCCCAGCATCCAGTCGCGCAGCGCGGCCTCGATCGGAAGATAGTCCTTCATGCCGCGGGCAGGCGACGTCTCCATCCGCTCCAAGCCAGGCGCTCCTTGTCAAGCTAATCCTGATGCCAGGCTACCGGAGGCCGACCCGGGGCTCACACCGAACGCAACGTGGAACTAATAGCCCCCGTAGGACGATCCGCCCGACGAAGTCGAGGAGGAAGGCTTGACTGGAGTACCTCCCGGTCCCAGGACGTACCATAGGCCACCATAGGCGTTGATCCCCTCACCGGCCACGGCGCCGGACGAGGTGTCGCCGGCGTAGGTGTAAAGCGGATGGCCATCGTATGTCAGCTGGGTGCCGCTGCCCCGGGGGATCGAGCCGATCAATGACGACTTGGCTCCCACCCCGGCCACCACGTGGTTGCCGCTCACCGGCGGCCAGAGCCCGGCGCAGCTGCCGTTGCACTTCGAAGCGGTCGGCGAGTCAGCAGTAAACATGTAGAGCGTCTGGCCACTCGAGAGGGCAAGCACCTTTCCGTACTTGTTGGACTCAACGGTCAGCTTGGCTCCCGACCCCGTGGCAGCGCCACCGGCGGAACTGCTGGTTGAAGCTGACGCTCCGTACCCGCAGGCCGCAAGCCCTGCGGCACTGGCGAGAAAGAAGACGGCCGTGCGAAAGCGTCGCGTACCCATCGCACCCCCTTTATGTTGCAAACAAGGCGCTCCCGAGTGGCGCCAACTCCTACTCTGCCCCTGCGGGTGGGCTATGTGGCGTCGCCACGCCAAATCCACGATTCGGCGAATTCTTAGTAAACCTGATCGGATTAGTCGAGTTTAGTCTGCATGGGCCGTAGAATTTTCTCCGGACAACATTTCGAGGGGCTGGCCATGGACACGAAGCAGATATTTGAAGACAAGAGCGTCCGGCACGGGAGGCGCTTCTTCACATTCCCCGACCCGGTGGACGAGGTAGCGGCCAGAACCGTGGCCGCAGGTGTGGTGCTACAGGTGGTCCTGCTCTTGGCCACACGCAATCGCATGATCTTCGTGCCGCTCTGCTACGGCTTCCTTGTCCGGGTAATGGCCGGACCCAAGATCTCTCCACTCGGGCTTCTGGCTACCAAGGTTGTAGCCCCAAGGTTGTCCGCCCACTCCAAGCCGGTGCCGGGCAAGCCCAAGCGCTTTGCGCAGGGAATCGGAGCGGTCATGTCGTTGGCCGCGGCCACCCTTTCGCTGCTCTTCTCCTCCTTCGTACCGGCGGCGATCGTGCTGGCGCTCCTCGGAGTAGCCGCCACGCTCGAGTCAGCCCTCGGCTTCTGCCTCGGTTGCAAGATCTTTGGCTGGCTCTTCCGCCTGGGCCTGGTCAGCTATGACGACTGCCCCACCTGCATGATTCGATAGCCGAAAAGCGGGAGTAGCGAGGTTTTCCCGCCGGCGTAGGATGGGCTCATGTCCAGATCACCCGCGACTGCCAGCGCTCTGGCCGCCGCCCGCGGCGACGCTCCTTGCGACCTGCTTTTGACGGGCGGAAAGATATTCTCCACCGCCACCCGGGAATGGATCAAGGCCGACCTGGCCATCACCGACGGGGTAGTCGTGGGGTGGGGCGCCCGCGAGGCCCGCGAGATAATAGACGTCACCGACATGTATCTGGTGCCCGGCTTCATCGATGCCCACATGCACCTGGAGTCCACCAAGCTCTGGGTGGACGAGTTCGTGCGCTCCGTGCTCCCTCTCGGGACGACTGCGGTGGTGGCGGATCCCCACGAGATCGCCAACGTCTTCGGGGTCCCGGGGGTTCGCGCCCTCGTGGAAGCCGCCTCAGGGTTACCTTTCAGCTTTTACATCGTCGCGTCCTCTTGCGTCCCCGCCTCGCCCTTCGAATCGCCCGGCGCAGAGCTCGGTCCGAATGCAGTCCGATCCGTCATTGAGGATCTCGGCGCTATCGGTGTCGCCGAAGTGATGAACTACCCCGCGGCGATCGCCGGCGACGCCGACGTCGCCGCCAAGATCGCCACCGCCGGCTGGCGCCGCGTCGACGGACACGCACCCGGACTGACGGGCAGGCAGCTGGACGCCTACCTGGCCGCCGGCATCGAGTCCGACCACGAGTGCACCACTTTCGAGGAGGCGCACGAAAAGCGCCGGAAGGGCATGTGGATCTTCATCCGGGAGGGCTCCGCCAGCCGCAACCTTCTAGACCTGATCAAGACGGTGCTGATCGGTGGGGTCGACCGTGTCGCTCTCTGTACCGACGACCGTGAACCTTCCACACTGCTCGGCAAGGGGCACATCAACGACTGCGTCCGAATGGCGGTGGCGGCAGGCGTCAGTGCCGAGGATGCCATTGTCCTCGCCACCTCCAACCCCGCTCAGTACCACAACCTCTTCGACCTGGGCTCACTGGGGCCCGGCTACCAGGCCGACGTCCAGGTACTCGGCAATCTGGTCGATTTTCGCCCCGCGCTAGTATTCCGGCGGGGCGTGCTGGTCGCCCGGGATGGGCACCTTCTGCCCGGCACGGTTCCCGACCGCCCCGCTCCGGAATGGATGCACAGCAGCATCCACCTCGAGGGCGAGATTCGGCCGGCTGAGCTCGAAATCTCCATTGACGCCGCCAGCAACTACCGGGTCATCGAAGTGATTGAGGGCTCGCTTTCGACGCGCGACCTGCGGCTGGGTGGTCCAGAACTGGCCGGCTGCGCCCGAATCGCCGTGGCCGAACGTCACCGACACACCGGCAGGATCGGATTGGGCCTGGTGCGAGGCTTCGGCCTGACGCGCGGAGCAATCGCCTCCACTGTCGCCCACGACGCCCACAACTTGATGCTGGTTGGGGCGATGGACGCGGACGGCGCTCGCGATATGGCCGTCGCGGCGGATGCCCTGGCCAAGGCAGGCGGCGGTCAAGTGGCGGTGCTGGACGGCGAGGTCTTGGCGCTGGTTCCCCTGCCTATTGGCGGCCTAATGTCCACCGCCGCGGCTCCACGGGTTGCCGAGCAGCTGGAAGACCTGGAGGGAGCCGCTAGGGAACAGCTGGGAATCACCCATCCCGCCCCTTTCATGACCCTTTCGTTTCTCGGGCTTTCCGTCATACCCGAGCTGCGCATTACCGACCTCGGCCTGGTGGACGTAGTGCGTTTCGAGGTGACGTCGCTCACCAGCTGAAGGTCCTCACCTCATCCCGCCAAGGCGGCAATGCTAGAGTCGGTTCAGTAAAGTTTGGAAGCAAACCGATCTCGGGTCGGTACCCGGACCAAAGGAGTAGCTATGGCGAATGCCGTAATTGTCGACGTGGTGCGCACGCCCGGCGGGAAGCGCAATGGGAAACTATCCGGATGGCATCCGGTGGACATGGCCGCCGAGGTGCTGTCCGCGTTGGTGACCAGGAACGACCTTGATCCTGCCCTGGTCGAAGACGTGATCATGGGATGCGTCATGCAGGTGGGCGCGCAATCGGTGAACGTGGCGCGCAATGCCGTCCTCGCCGCGGGTTTCCCTGAGTCGGTATGCGGCACCAGCATCGACCGCCAGTGCGGTTCGTCGCAGCAGGCGGCCGCCTTCGCGGCCCAGGCGATCATGGCGGGATTCCACGACGTCGTCATCGCCGCGGGCGTGGAGGCCATGACCCAGGTTCCAATGGGCTCAGCCGCCGCCAACGGCCCCGGAGTGCCCTTCGGACCTCACGTCGCCGAGCGGTATCGAGAGGTGGGCGGGCTGGTGAATCAGGGCATCTCCGCGGAGATGATCGCAGACCAGTGGAACCTCTCCCGGGAGGAGCTCGACCGATACGGCCTGCGCAGCCAGCAGTTGGCCGCTAAGGCGCGGGACGAGGGCCGCTTCGAACGCGAGATCGTTCCCATGGCCGTCAAGGGGCCGGAGGGTGCGGAGACCGGCGAGATCCTGACCACCGACGAAGGTATCCGCGAGACCTCCCTGGAAGCGCTGGCAAACCTGCGCCCCGCATTCAAGGAGGGTGGAAGGGTCACTGCCGGCAACTCCTCCCAGATCACCGACGGCGCCTCGGCAGCACTCATCATGAGCGAGGAGACGGCAAACCGGCTTGGCCTCACGCCAAGGGCGAGGTTCGTGAGCTTCTCGTTAGCCGGCGTGGATCCGGTCACCATGCTCACCGGACCCATTCCCGCCACCAGGAAAGTGCTCGAGCGGTCCAAGTTGTCCATCTCCGACATAGACCTGGTCGAGATCAACGAGGCCTTCGCCTCAGTCGTTCTGGCCTGGGAGAAGGAACTGCATCCGGACATCGACCGTGTGAACGTGAACGGTGGGGCCATCGCCCTTGGACACCCGCTGGGGGCCTCGGGCACGAAGCTTCTCTCAACCCTGCTCTGTGAACTCGAGCGCTCCGGGGGCCGTTACGGCCTTCAGACCATGTGCGAGGGCGGCGGCATGGCCAATGCGACCATCATCGAGCGTCTGGGCTAACGAGCCAAGCAAGAAGCTCAACTTGGCGAAGGGCGCCCCCCTGCCGAGCGGGCGCCCTTCGCCATTCATATCCGACCCACGTGGCCGCCCAGCGGTCACCTCGCGGCCTAGGCGGAAACGGATTCCCCGGTCAAGGTGGCGGGACGGCAGCTGGAGGGGATGGCAAACTGAGCAATACCGGTCCCATCGGAAGCAGTCCCGAAGACGTAGAAATACACCCCGCCCAAACCTCCAAGATGCCCCGTCGCCCCGAGGTCCCCATAAAAGGATGCCCAGGGCCTTCCGGTGAGAGGATCCCCGCAGTAGTTTTGACCCGGTCCACCACCCTGCTGGGAGATCCATAGGACTCCGGAGAGGACCCACGCCCTGATGCCATTGGATCCCTCGACTATGGTCGAGTGCCGGGCCTCCACGGAAGGCAACTGCACGCTCTCCACGTATCCCATGTTTCCTGTCGGCTCCGACACCCACATCACTTGGTCAACAATGTCACTGACAAAGGGGGTGGCGACACCGTAGAAGGGCTGCGTACTCTGGGCGATCACACTTCCAGTCCGCCCGCTTCGCAGCTGCACTCCTCCCACGCCGCCGGGACTGGCCCACCCCACCACAAGCTCGGTCTCTGCGGGGTCGTGTCCAAGGGAGGAGGAACCCGCCTGGCCCGCAATCGGGTAGCTGGCCGCCATGCCTCCGTCGGGAAGCGCGAGGCGCGTAAGGGTCTTTCCGCCCGCGACCCAGAGCGAGCCGGACGCCGTGGCGATGGAGGGCGCAAATCCTGACGGCCCGACGTCAACGGGCTCCGTGCCGAGCAGCGCGAGCGTGTTGGGATTGCGTCGCTCCAGCAAAGCGCCTTGTCGCGTCGTCTCGGCCACCCAGAGCGAACCTCCTGCCTCGAGGGCTTGGTGAAATGCACCGGCCAGCTGCACGGTGGCGTAGAGTCCACCCGTTTGTGGATCGAGCACCGAGAGGAGGTTGGGTTGGGAGTACTTCCATCCCTTGTGGTTCCAGGCAAGGTAGGTATGGCCCGCGGTGACGGCCAGGCCCTGGCCGATAATGCCGTTCCAGGTGCGAACCGGCCCACCCACGGAAGGGGCCTTGGTCACCGGGAGGCTGGTCGCTGAGTCGGTGCCCGTTGGGGGGCTTGCACTCCCGCTACCGCAGGCCGCGGCAAGCAGGGCGAGTGTGGCGGCGCCGGTGGCCATTCGCGCCCAGCGCCCGGCCCGCGACGGGGCGCCTGTCTGACCCGAGAACATCACCACAGCCTTGCACAGAACCGTGGGTTCTGGAAAGTGGCCGTCGCGGGGCTCCGCCCGCCCCCCGGGGTTGCACCCGGGTTCATCCGCTTCTGCCGCGGGCGGACGGGCAGCGGACATGACGAGCTCGGCACCGCCAATTCTACCCCCGGCGGTCGAGCGACCTGAAGCCGTTCGCGTGCCCGGCAAGGCTGAAA
The DNA here is from genome assembly GCA_021786375.1 of Actinomycetes bacterium. GTDB lineage: Bacteria > Actinomycetota > Acidimicrobiia > Acidimicrobiales > Acidimicrobiaceae > Acidithrix. The sequence goes on along the minus strand of JAJYNL010000086.1, from coordinate 3,303 downwards.
CGAACTAGACGCCACGCTTTGGATCGTCGATCAAGGAGAGCCGAGGTGCTCCATGACCTCGGACATCAAAGGTGGTCCAGAAAATACTCCGCGCGCCGGCGCGCGATCTCGCGCAACGTCTCGAATCCTCGCGGCGAGTGGCGGGAGCCGGGAAGCAGCATCAGATCCACCTGTTTGCTCTCGCGTGTGGCCGCCTCGAGAAACCGTGCGGTGTTCCTGAAGTGCACGTTTTCGTCAGCCAAGCCATGGATTACGAGCAGCTTGCCCGTTAGCGACCCGGCCGCTCGCGCCAGGTCGGAACTGTCGTATGCGTCGGCGCCCTCTGTCGGCAGTCCCAGGTAGCGCTCCGTGTAGGCGGTGTCGTAATAACGGAAATCCACCACCGGCGCCCCGGCTACCCCGACCTTGAAGGTCTCCGGCGCCCCGGTGAGTGCGCGGATGGTCATGAAGCCGCCGTAGCTCCATCCGTAGATGCCGATCCGATCCGGGTCAACCTGGTGATTCTCGATCACGTACCTCACGGCGAGCAACTGGTCTTCGAGTTCGGCGGAGCCAAAGCGGCGGTTCAGATGCGCTTCGAAGGGCTTGCCTCTGGCCGCGCTGCCACGATTGTCGAGCTTGACCACCACGACGCCTTGCGAGGCGAGGTGCTGAGCCACCAGATCAGCGGTCAAGAGCTCCCAGGAGTCGTTGACGGTCTGGGCGTGTGGCCCGCCATATACGCTGACTACCCCCGGCCGGAGTGCCGGTCCCGCGCTCCTGGGAAGGTATACCGCTCCGTGGAGAGTCTCCCCTGTCGCGGCGGTGAGCGTGAAAAGCTTGGGGGGGACAAGGCCGAGGTCTTCCGCAGTTGGAGGCTCCACGCCGATTCGCCGCACGGCTCCTCCGGCCAGACGCAGCTCGCTACTGGCACCGGCGGCGCGGTTCGACCATTGGTCCAAGATATGGATCCCGGTGGGATCCACGAGTGCGTCGTGCACCCCCGGGGTTTCGGTCACGCGCCGCATCGAGCCCTGATCGAGATCGAGCCTGTACAGGTGGCGCTCCAGCGGGCCGGCTTCGGTCGCCATGAAGAACACCGCGCGGTTTTCCGGCAGTGCGGCAACGATCCTGGACACCGTCCAGTCCCCCAACTCGTACCGCCTTATTCCACCGGATGCGGTTATCTCGCATAGTTGGGCAAAGCCACTGTGTTCGGTCGTGGTGAGAAGGGACTCCTCGCCCATGGCGATCGCGCCGGCCGGAAGATTCACCCACGGATCGCCCCGCTCCTCATGGATTAGCGAGAGGGTCTCGTGCTTGAGGTCGTAACGCCACCACCTGAGATGGTGCTGGAGCCGGTCCAAGGTCACGGCCACCAAGCGTAGGTTTCCCAGCCAGAGCACCTTGGCAAGGTAGAACTCGTCCTCCTCGGGAAGCGGCACCCATGCCAGAGCACCGCCGTCGATCCCGGTTACACACAACCTGACTTTGGCGTTTGCTTCGCCTGCAAACGGGTAGCGGAGCCGCTCCAAAGTCCAGTCGTCGCCGCCCATATGGACCAACGGAAACTCCGGCACGGCGGACTCGTCCACTTCGGTGAAGGCCACGTGTGAGCCGCCGGGGGAGATCCAGAAGCCATCCAGTCGATCCAACTCCTCCTGGGCGACATACTCGGCGACGCCGTAGACGGCCATGGGCGCGGAGTTGGCAAGCAGCAGCTTGCGACGGTGAGAGCCCAGGTCGATGCTCCAAAGCCCCTCGTCGTTGGCCGCCACCGCCTTGCGCCCCCCGGCCGCGACCGCAAAGGCGGAGAAGTGGTCGCCGGAGAAGTCGGCTATCACGCGGCTACAGGTGGCATCTAGAACGGAAAAACGCCCACCGCGATTGAGGACGACCAACGTGGATCCGTCGGAGGCCGCTTCCAGATCAAATCCGGAAATCCCTCCCCAGGTCATGCGCAGTCGTTCACGGCGCAGCTCCTCCTCCAGCGTCAGATCAGGCTGCTCCTCGCCCGCTGCTGCGATCAGCTCCTCCTCGCCGGTGGAGCAGTTGATGCGCTTCAGGCTCAACTCCGCGCCCCGCTCCGGCCAGAGAAAGTAGAGGTATCCGCCATCGGCAGTGAAGCTCGGGGAGACGGCGCGCGTAAACCCGGGTATCGGGCGGGCTGCTATCGCCTCGGGGCTGAGTCTTATCTTCTCGTACACGTCAACAACCTAATGGCGTAAAGCGGTGCCCCCTTGGGCCGATCGAGCGGGCCCGGTCACCCGGTCACCCGGGCGCCCATTCGCACCGGAAAGCGACGGGCTCCGAGGGGTTGCTGGGAGGCGTTCAGCGGTAGCGAGTGGCGACCAGGAACCCTCCTGCCATAAGGGCCAGGCCGAGCAGGAGATACCAGTTGGACGCCCCGCCGGGAAGTACTGTCAGATAGTTGAGCAGGATGACCAGGATGCCCAGGCCGAGCAGCGCCAAGAGTACCACCGCCACCCAGGGCCGCGACTTCTTCTTGGAGATCGGCACCGGCGGGGTGTAACGCTTGGAAGCCCTCACGTTTCGGCCGGCCCCCTTGGACCTGGAGCCGGTTCCAGGCCGCAACCTCATGGACGTCTTCTTGGAGCGCGCCATCGGCCACTCTCTCCTTAGCTGCCGCCGGGGCGCCGGGCCACAGAGCGTGCCCCGCGCCAATGATTAGGCTTCTAAAAGACTATGCGAACCCGCCCACGGATCCTGGTTATAGACAACTACGACTCCTTCGTCTTCAATCTCGTCCAGTATCTGGGCGAGATGGGAGCCGAGCCGGTGGTCGTACGCAATGACAAGCTCGACGCCCGGGAGGCCGAGGACGGCTATGCGGGAGTGGTTATATCCCCCGGCCCGGGTGTGCCGGCCGACGCCGGAGTCTCGGTTAGGGTCATCTCGCGCATGGCGGGCCGCGCACCCGTCTTCGGCGTATGCCTTGGCCACCAGGCCATGGCCGAGGCCTTCGGTGGAAGCGTGGTCAGGGCTCCTGTGCCCATGCACGGCAAGACGTCGATGATAACCCACGACGGATCAGGAGTCTTCCAGGGCATCCAAAGCCCTTTCCGGGCCACCCGCTATCACTCGCTTATCGTCGAGGAGTCCAGTCTCCCCGCGGAGTTCCGCGTGACGGCCAGGAGTGAGGACGGTCTCATCATGGGCATCAGCCATCGCGAATACCCGATCTGGGGCGTGCAGTTCCACCCCGAGTCTATCTACACCACCCATGGCAAGGAGATGGTGGCGAACTTCGTCTCGGCTACGCATGGCGCCTAGGCGCTCGCCCACCCACATCATCGCCCTAGG
>JAJYNL010000034.1 GCA_021786375.1 Actinomycetes bacterium | reverse complement strand
CCCACACGACAATCCGTCATCCGGGATGCATCGCCTGGTGGCGGCAACAGGCGGATTGGCCGGCGCGGAGGCACCGGATCGTCGAGGCAAAGGTGGCACGGGGCCAGAAGTCGAAGACTCCACTTAGCGCCGAGAGTGAATCCCACCAGGCGGGGCGTTGCGGCTGAGGCGAAGCTATAGAACGAGTACGTAGCGAGTCACGCTACCGCAATTCGTCGGACTGACCCGGACCCGGCAGCGGAGCACCTCCATCAAGTGGCACGGCATGCCTGCTTGTATCTCCACGCCGGCATCGCAGCGATAGATGAGCCGAACCGGCTGGAAGACGCGGCATGACGCTCGGTGGACGAAAAACACAGGGCGCACATCCCGGGTGCTCGTGGTGGGGCGACTCCGGGCGTCAGAGCCCAGTCCGCAGCCAGTCCGCCCTCGATGAAAACACGGCCACACCGGGAGACGGCGAGTCTTTCGGCCTCATCCGCCGTCGGTGGGCTTAGCGCTGTAAAGGTTCATCGAAGCCGCGGGCGCGGCGGTCGTAGCGAAGCCATAAGACTCCCTGGTTGAGTCGACCCGGATACTGCAGGCGGTTCTCACTTCCCCGAGTGATTGGCGCACGCGAGCGGTTCTGCATTTCGCTAACCTGATCGCGATGGCGCCGGACAGACCGAGTGCGGCCTCCTGTAATGCCCGGCTCTGGCCGGGTGCTATGTGCAGTGGCCGGGTGAGCACGCCTCGAACGCCGTCAAGAGTTCCTGCCCGGCCATGCTTGAAAACCGTAGGTGCCTCACACAGCCGCTCGACCCTCGAGACCCCCGGGCCGGCCGGAGTTTACAACGCTCGAATTGCCGCAGGATTCGGCTCGAATTGCCCCGTGCAGCCATCTCCATGGAGTCCCACAGTCCCGCGCCGGAACTCGGGGTGTTCTCTCCAACACTTGCGATGTGCGTCGGAGGCGACTCCAGTGTCCTTCCAGGAAACAGTCCGGGCCGCAACATGACGTTCGGGCACGGCTATGGATGATGCGGCCCCTGGCCGCCACCACGCTGAGGGCCGAGCTCCGCGCATCCGGGAGCGGCCACTTCGCTTTGCGCCTGCCGCCCAGCTGAGAGAAGATGTAGGCGGCCGATACCGCCCAAAGGGCCGGAGCGGCCGCTGGCGGCGCTGCCGCCTTAGCAAGATTCATACGGGCGCGAGTGCGCCCGCCTTGCGTCCATTGAAATCCGGAGGACTGTCTATGAGCATCGATAGCGACGAGTCCGAGATCATCTCGCTTGTCCGGCAGTTCGTGGACCAGCGGGTCAAGCCCGACGTGCGCAAGTACGAGGAGACCGACACCTACCCCGGTCCACTGATCGAGGAGATGAAGGAGCTGGGCTTTTTCGGCCTTATGGCTCCTCAGGCCTTTGGCGGTACGGACCTCCCGATGGCCACCTTCGCACGCGTGACCGAGGAGCTGGCACGCGGCTGGATGAGCCTGGCCGGAGCCATCGGCGGCCATTCGGTGATCACCTACGTCATCAAGACTTTTGGAACCCCTGCCCAGCAGGAGCGCTATCTACCGCGCATGGCCACCGGGGAGCTGCGCGCCACCATGGCCCTCACCGAGCCCGGTGGCGGGTCGGACCTGCAGAACATGCGCACCAAAGCCGTCCGCAACGGCGAGGGGTGGGTTATCGACGGCTCGAAGACCTGGATCTCCAACGCCGCGCACTCCGGCCTGGTCGGCCTTCTGTGCCGCACCGACTTGGATGCCAAGCCGGCACACAGGGGAATGACTGTGATGCTGGTCGAGCCGGGCCCGGGAATGGAAATCAGTCCCAAGATCCCCAAGCTGGGCTACAAGGGGGTGGAGGCCTGCTCGCTCTCCTTCGACGCGATGCAGGTGGGAGACGACGCGGTGCTTGGGGGTGAGCCAAACCTGGGCTGGACCCAGATGATGCGCGGCCTGGAGGTCGGGCGCATCCAGGTGGCCGCCCGCGCCCTTGGTGTCGGCCAGGCGGCCCTGGAGGCCGCGGTCGCCTATTCCCAGGAGCGCGAGAGCTTCGGCAAGCAGATCTGGAAGCACCAGTCGGTCGGCAACATGCTGGCGGACATGGCCACCAAGATGAGGGCGGCGCGCCTCCTCACCCTGGATGCGGCCGAGCGCTTCGACGCCGGGCTGCGCTCCGACCTGGAGGCCGGGATGGCCAAGCTCTTCGCCTCCGAGACCGCCCTCGAGGTGGCCATCGACGCGATGCGGGTGCACGGAGGATACGGCTTCTCGCGCGAGTTCGACGTGGAGCGCTACTTCCGTGACGCGCCGCTGATGATCCTGGGCGAGGGCACAAACGAGATCCAGCGCAATGTGATCGCGGCGCAGATAATCGCGCGCGACCGGGCCAACGAAAGGTACTGAAGATGACATCCAACCTACGCGAAGTCGTGATCTGCGAGCCGCTCCGCACCGCCATCGGCGGATACGGCGGCATGTTCAAGTCGCTGACGGCCTCCGAGCTGGGTGTCGCCGCCCTCACCGGGCTTCTCGAGCGCACCGGGATGGACCCGGGAGTGATCGACGACGTGATCCTGGGGCACTGCTACCCCACGGCCGAGGCACCGGCGATCGGGCGCGTGGTCGCCCTGGACGCCGGCCTGCCGATTACGGTCGGCGGCCAGCAGGTGGACCGCCGCTGCGGATCGGGCCTGCAGGCAATCATCAACGGGGTGCTGCAGGTGGCAAGTGGCGGCAGCGACGTAGTCGTCGCCGGCGGCACGGAGTCGATGAGCAACACGGCCTTCTACTCCATGGACATGCGCTGGGGCGCGGCCCGCACCGGGGTCACGGTCCATGACGCTCTGACCCGGGGACGCTCGACCGCGGGCGGGCGCAATCATCCGGTGCCGGGCGGGATGCTGGAGACGGCGGAGAACCTGCGCCGGGACTACTCGATCTCTCGCGAGGAACAGGACGCCTTGGCGCTGCAGTCGCACCAGCGGGCGGTGGAGGCCCAGAAGAACGGGATCTTCGAGGAGGAGATAGTCCCCGTGGCGGTGCAAACGCGGGGCGGCACGGAGGTGCTCACCAAGGACGAGCATCCCCGCCCCGACGCCAGCCTGGAGAGCCTCGCCAAGCTCAAGCCGATCCTCGCCAAGTCCGACCCCGGGTCAACAGTCACCGCCGGGAACGCGAGCGGGCAGAACGACGCCGCCGCGATGGCGATCGTCACCACCGCCGAGAAGGCCGAGGCGCTCGGTCTGACCCCGATGGTCCGCTTGCTGAGCTGGGGGCAGGCCGGAGTCCCTCCGGAGCGGATGGGGATCGGCCCGGTGCCTGCCACCGAAGGCGCTCTGCGGCGCGCCGGACTGGGCCTCAACGACATGGACGTGATCGAGCTGAACGAGGCCTTCGCCGCCCAGGCCCTGGCGGTCATGCGCGAGTGGCGCGTCGATCCCGCCGACGAGCGTATCAACCCCAACGGCTCGGGAATATCGCTAGGGCATCCGGTGGGCGCCACCGGGGCCAGGATGCTAGCCACCCTCGCCCGCGAGCTGCGGCGCCGCCAAGGCAGGTACGGCCTGCTGACCATGTGCATCGGTGGCGGGCAAGGCCTTGCCGGTGTCTTCGAGGCGCTGCGTTGAGTCCAGCGCACCTCACCTACCCCCCGGACCGGTCCGCCCGGCATCGCACAAGGCGGACGAGATGAGCGAAGCGCGCCCAGGAGTCGGCAACCAGCCCGGCATCCGGCAGGTAAGCGACGAGGACTTCGCCGACATTCTCCAGGCCACCCGCGACTTCGTGCGCAACCGGGTTATGCCTCGCGAAAACGAGATCATGGCCAAGGACGAGGTGCCGGCGGACCTGCGCGCGGCGGCCGCCGATCTCGGCCTCTTCGGTTACGCCATCCCCCAGGAGTGGGGAGGGCTCGGGCTGAACCTGGTGCAGGATGCGGAGCTGGCTATGGAACTCGGCTATACCTCCCTGGCCCTGCGCTCCATGTTCGGCTCCAACAACGGCATCGCCGGTCAGGTCCTGGTGGGCTATGGCACCGACGAGCAGCGCCAGACGTGGCTGAGCAGAATCGCCTCCGGCGAGGTGGTGGCAGCCTTTGCGCTCACCGAGCCGGGCGCCGGCTCGAATCCCGCCGGGCTGCGCACCACCGCCAGACCGGACGGCGACGGCTGGGTGATCGACGGCAGCAAGCGCTTTATCACCAACGCCCCGACGGCGGGGCTCTTCGTGACCTTCGCCCGCACCCGGGAGGCCAGCGCCAAGGATCCGGGAATCGCCGTCTTCCTGGTGCCGGCGGACAGCCCCGGCGTGATGGTAGGGCCCCACGACCGCAAGATGGGCCAGGAGGGCGCCTGGACCGCAGACGTCACTTTCGACCATGTCCGGGTCTCACGCGCGGCTCTGGTCGGCGGCTCCGAGCAGCACGGCTATCAGGCGGCCATGTCCTCCCTGGCCCGAGGGCGCGTGCACATCGCCGCCTTGGCCGTCGGGTCGGCCCGCCGGGCGCTTGACGAGTCCGTGGCCTATGCAGCGGTGGCGACCCAGGGTGGCGTCGCCATTGGCGAGTTCCAGCTCGTCCAGGCGCACCTGGCCGACATGCAGACCGAGGTGATGGCAGGCGAAGCGCTGGTGCGCGAGTGCGCGCGCAAGTACCACACCGGCGAGGACCGCCGCATCGCCCCCAGCGTGGCCAAGCTCTTCTGCACCGAGATGGCCGGCCGGGTGGCCGACAAGGCTGTGCAGGTGCACGGAGGCACGGGGTACATGCGCGAGGTGCCGGTGGAGCGGATCTACCGGGAGGTGCGCCTTCTGCGGTTGTACGAGGGCACCTCGGAGATCCAGCGCCTCATCATCGGTGCCGCCCTCGTGCGAGCGGAGCAGCGGCGCCTTCGCGGCTGAGCGCCGGGGCGGCACGGGCTCGAATGCCTTCTCTTCGCCTCGGATGGGTACGATTACAGCGGTTCCCGCGCAGCGCATGCGTGGCATTCACAAGCACAACCTGAGATCAAAAGCGAATCGGCTGAAAGTGGGCCTGGCCGGTCCTGCAGCCGCTAATCGAGAGGAGCGGCATTGGGAGAGGCATCGACCGGCCTTCTGGCCGGACTGAGGATAATCGAGTGCGCCACCTTCGTAGCCGGCCCCTCCGGCTGCATGGCGCTCGGGCAGATGGGCGCGGACGTAATCCGCGTCGACCCCATCGGCGGGGCGGCGGACTTCAACCGCTGGCCGCTCTCTTCCCACACCGGCGCCAGCCTCTATTGGGCATCGCTCAACAAGGGCAAGCGCTCGGTGGCGGTCGACCTCCGCTCCCCTGAGGGGCGTGAGCTGGTGATCGGGCTGGCCACCGCCCCGGGATCCGACGCCGGCGTGGTGGTGGACAACAACGTGGGCCGCCCCTGGCTCTCCTACGAGGCGCTTTCCTCCCGCCGCGCCGACATCATCCAGGTGCACATACAAGGACACGCCGACGGTCGGCCGGCGGTTGACTACACCGTCAACCCGGAGGTCGGGGTGCCATGGCTTACCGGTCCGGTCGAGGCCGAAGGACCCGTCAATCATGTGCTGCCCGCCTGGGATCTGTTGACCGGGATGACCATGACCACCGGCCTGCTGGCCGCGCTGCGCCGCCGGGATCGCACCGGAGAGGGGGCTTACCTCGAGCTAGCGCTGGCCGACGTGGCTCAGGCCGGAGTGGCCAATCTCGGCTGGTTCGCGGAAGCCGCCGAGCGCGGCGAGGACCGGCCCCGCATCGGCAACCATCTCTACGGCAGCTTCGGCGTCGACTTCGCCACCCGCGACGGGCACCGGGTGATGGTGGTGGCCCTCACGGATCGGCAATGGTACGCGCTCCGCTCGGTGACCAAGACCGAGGCGGTCTTCGGTGCGCTCGAGAGCGCGCTCGGCATCGACCTCACTCTCGAGGCCGACCGCTACATCTATCGCGAGACCATAACCGCAATCCTGCGCCCCTGGTTCGCCACCCGCACTTTCGAGGACGTGCGGCGCGAGCTGGAGGCCGCGCAGGTGCTGTGGGGCAAGTTCCGCACCATGACCGAGGCGGTAGCGGACTTCCGCCAGGACACCAGGCCGAGCGTCCTGGCCGAAGTCGCCCAGCCCGGGGTGGGCACCATGGTCTCCGCCAAGTCGCCGCTGCGGCTGGACGCGGACTACGGAGCCACCAGCCACGCCCCCGCTCTGGGCGAGCACACCGACCAGGTGCTGGCCGAAGTGCTGGGGCTGAACCAGCCGGAGCTGGGACGGCTGCACGACGCCGGCGTGATCGCCTGAACTCCGGGGTTCCACGGCCCTGACTAAGGCTGCCCGGCCCATACTGCGTCGGAGAAAAAGAAGGCCATGGCCTCCCGCGCGGCGACCGCTAGAGGCCGAGGGCGGCGGCTCCCGCCACAATGGCCAACACTGCCAGCACCGCCGCGGTCACGCGCCGGACGATCTTCACCGGCACCCGCGACAACTGCTTGCCCGCCACCACTGCCAGAGCCGCCACCAGGACCAATGCCGCCAGGGCTCCCACTCCGACCGAGAGGGGTGAGTGGTAGCGGGCGGCCATGGTGGCGGTGAGCACCTGGGTCAGGTCGCCCCACTCGGCCACGAAGATGACCCCGAAGGCGGCGGCCATGTGGCGGCGGGAGCTCACCAAGGACATGGCCTGCTCCGCCTCGCCCTCCTCCTTCTCCTCGGTGTCGCGTAGCGACATCACCGCGCCGGCCAGGAACAACACGGCAGCCAGGCCGTCGACGTAGCGGTGCGGGACCAGCGCAATGGCCCCGCCGATGGCGACCGCAATTGCCACATGGACGGCAAAGGCGGCCGAGGCCCCGCTCCAGACCGCGAGCGGCTTCCCCTTGGCGGCAAGCAGCAGGCTGGCGAACATCGTCTTGTCGGGGAGCTCGCCCAGGAAGATCACCGGAAACACGGTGGCGATGACAGCCAGGTTCACGCGTTTCTCCCTAACGCCGGGCCGGACAGCATGCTCAGGTGTGGATGCGCATCCCCATCTCGAAGTCGTTGGCGAGAAGGGGGTGGTGCGGGTAGATCTGGATCAGGTAGCCAAAGGTCCCGCCAACCCGGCAGGAGAACTCGACGCTGTAGAGATGGACCTCTCGCCCCTGCTCGCCGCTGCCGGTCTCGAACTCCGGCTCGGTGCGATAGGAGCCGTTATAGGACGCTCGCGCGACCTCGTAGGAGCTGAACTCGTTGTTGCCCGGCTGCACCGGGCCGTAGAGTGCCTCCACCGCCAGGTCACCAACGCCGAGACCGGCGGCCGAGACCTCGATGTGCAGCCTGCGGGTCTCGTAGGACTCCCCGCCCGGAGCCTCTTCCGCCTCGGCGGCGGGAACCGTGTCGACCTCGAAGGAGTAGATGCGCACCTCCTCCCAGCACTGGCGGATCCGCTCCTTCCAGGCAGTCAGCTCGCGCAGGGCGGAGAAGCCCTCGGCGAAAAGCACGGCGGCCCGGCGGGCTGCAGGAACGTAGAACTGGTCGGTGTACTGCTTGACCATGCGCGCGCCCGAGACGTAGGGGACCAGGCTTGCCATGGAGTAACGCACCATCTCGTACCAGGGGCCGCGCGAGCCGAAGGAATCCTTGGCGAAATAGAGCGGTATGACCTGATCCTCGAGGGTGGCCATCAGCGAGGCAGCCTCGAAGGCGTCGGTGTCCTCGGGCGAGAGGCCCTCAGGGGCCGAGGTGGGGGTGAAGCCGTTCTGGCCGTCGAAGCACTCCACCCACCAGCCATCCAGTATCGAGCAGTTGAGAGTGCCGTTCATGGCCGCCTTCATGCCCGAGGTCCCGGAGGCCTCCAGCGGGCGGCGCGGGGTGTTCATCCACACGTCGCAGCCCTGGTAGAGCAGGCGGGCCAAGGCGATGTCGTAGTCGGGGAGGAAGATGAACCGCTCCGGCACCCCGTTCTCCCGGGCGAAGTTGACGATTTCGGAGATGAGCGACTTGCCGGGGTCGTCGGCGGGATGCGCCTTGCCGGCGAAGATGAAGGCCACCGGGCGATCCGTGTCGCGCAGCAGCTTGAGCAAGCGCTCGCGCTCGCGCATCAGCAGCGTCGCGCGCTTGTAGGGCGCGAACCTGCGCGCGAAGCCGATGATGAGGGTGTCGGGTGTGAGCGCCCCTTCGCGCACCAGGGCCGCCTCGGAGACGAAGGAGGGAGCCGCCGGGCGCAGCCGGCGCTCCACCGCCTCGATGAGCCGCGTCTTGGCCGCCCGCTTGGCGGTGGCCAGGTCTTCGGTGCTGATCGAGTTCAGACGCTCGTACTCCCGCGCGTCCGCCTCCGGCCAGGAGGCGAGCAGGCTCTTGGAGAGAAGCTCGTCCATCTCCGCGCTCACCCAGCTGCGGGCGTGCACACCGTTGGTCACGTGGCCGATCGGCACCTGGGAGGCGTCGAGCGACGGCCACAGCTCACCGAAGAGCCGCCGGGAGACGCCCTCGTGCTGGCGTGCCACCGCGTTGGCCACCCCGGCCAGGCGAAGGCCGAAGTGGGCCATGTTGAACTCCTCCGCCTGGGCGTCCCCCGCCCCGAGGGCGATGACGTCGTCCAGGGTCAGCTCGATGGAGTCCAGGTACTGCCCGAGCTGCTCGGCCAGCAGCGTGCGCGGGAAGCGGTCGATGCCGGCCGGAACCGGAGTGTGGGTTGTGAACATGGTGGTGGCCCGGGCCGCCTCGATCGCCTCCGCCTTGCTTAGCCCGCGCTTGAGGAAGCGCCCGATCCGCTCGAGTGCCAGGAAGGCAGCGTGCCCCTCGTTCATGTGGAAGACGAGCGGGTCGTATCCCAGCAGCTCCAGGGCTCTCACGCCGCCGATACCGAGCAGCATCTCCTGCTGGAGCCGGTGGGTGAGATCCCCGCCGTAGAGGCGGTCCGACACGTTGCGCAGAGGGACCTCGTTCTCCTCGAGGTCGGTGTCCAGGAGTAGGAGGGGGACACGTCCCACCTGGGCCACCCGCACCGCGACGTGCAGCATCCGCCCGTCGATGGGCATGGTGAAGCGGTGGGCGGGGTCGTTGGTGACCAGGCGGTCCATCTCCGGGTCGTGGGCGTAGTTCTCCACCTGCCAGCCGTCGGAGCGGATCGACTGGGAGAAGTAACCGTCGCGATAGTACAGGCCCACGCCAACGATGGGAATTCCCAGGCTGGAGGCGGACTTTATGTGATCCCCCGCCAGCACGCCCAGCCCTCCGGAGTACTGGGGCAGGGCCTCGGTGACCCCGAACTCGGGTGAGAAGTAGGCCACGGTGAATTCGTCGTCGGGGTAGGTGAGCTGGAAGTGGGCCTTGGCGGTCAGATGCCTCTCCAGGTCCGCAGCCACTTTGTTGAGCTGCTCGATGAAGCGGGAGTCCCGGGCCAGCTCCATCAGGCGGGCGGCGGGGACCCGGGCCAGCATGGCCGGCGGGTTGCGCCGGGTCTCCTCCCACAGGCCCGGATCGATCCAGCGGAAAAGGTCGGCGCTCGGGACGTGCCATGCCCAACGAAGGTTGGCGGCGATGCGCTCCAGAGGCGCCAGGGTCTCGGGCAGCGACGAGCCGACGCTGAAGACGTGTGATGCGCGCATTCGAGAAATGCTACGCCGTCTTGCCCCTCGCCACGACCCCTTCCCTGGCTCGGCCGGGCGTTCCGGTGCACCGCGATGGGCGATCGACGTGGGGCTCCGCCGGCGAACTCCCGCGTGGTGGACCAAATTAAAAACGGGCGGGCCATTGTGTCACCGGGCCCGCCCCTCCACATTCACAGGTTGGACATATCTGGTTCCGTACCCCGAAGCGGAGGATCACCTCCCCCTCTCCGGGCTGGTTGCCGGCGCGGCTCGAGGGGCGATTGCGATATGGCGGGCGGGGCCGCTGCGCCGTTGCACCCCGGAGTCGCATGCCAACTCGGACCGGCAAACAATCCTATCGAAGGGCCACAGCTTAAATTAGAAAACGCTTAGACGATCCGGCGATCTACATTTCTGCTTTATCCAAGCCGCCTCAAGTGGCATTCTCGGTGAATTCCGGCCCCGGGGGAGGCAAATCCTGACCAAAGTCCCATGAATGGGCGAGTCCAAGCCTGATTCGAGGGGGTATGTTTGGGGCATGGCAAACCATGGGGAATCTCTCGACCGCAACCTCGCCCTGGAGCTGGTCCGGGTCACCGAATCCGCAGCTCTGGCCGCGTCCCGCTGGATGGGCCGAGGCGACAAGAACGGCGCCGACGGCGCGGCTGTGGAGGCGATGAGAGCCGCGCTCTCGATGGTCGCCATGGACGGCGTCGTGGTGATCGGCGAGGGTGAAAAGGACGAAGCCCCCTGGCTCTACAACGGCGAGAAGATCGGGGATGGTACTCCACCCAAGGTGGATATCGCCGTGGATCCCATCGAGGGCACCACCCCGACCGCGCTTGGCCGCGGCAATGCGCTCTCGGTAATCGCCCTCTCGGAGTCGGGCACAATGTTCAACCCCGGCCCTTGCGTCTACATGGAAAAGATCGCCGTGGGACGCGAGGCCCGCGGGCGGATCAGCCTCGATCTTTCCCCCACTGAGAACATACGCGCGGTGGCCAAGGCCAAGGGGATCCCGGTGAGCGAGATCACCGCGGTGATCCTCGACCGGGACCGGCACAAGGAGCTGATCGAAGAGGTGCGCGAGTCCGGCGCCCGGATCCGCCTCATCTCCGACGGCGATGTGGCCGGCGCCATCTCCACCGCCTGGCCCACCTCGGGTGCGGACATCCTGCTCGGCATCGGGGGAACCCCGGAGGGCGTGGTGGCCGCGGCCGCGCTTCGCTCGATGGGCGGCGAGATCCAGGGACGGCTCTGGCCGCGCAACGACACCGAGCGCCAGGCGGCAGTGGATGCCGGCTACGACATCGGCCGGCTCCTCACCACCGAGGACCTGGTCAACAGCGACAACTGCTTCTTCGCCGCCACCGGTGTGACCGACGGGGAGCTCCTGAACGGAGTGCGCTACAACTCGAGCGGAGCCGTAACCCAATCACTGGTAATGCGCTCCAAGTCCGGCACGGTGCGCAAGATCGAGTCCTATCACAACCTCAACAAGCTGAGGCGGTACGCCAATATCGCCTCCTGAGCCCCCGGCCAGAGCTCGAAGGACCTGGCTCCCCTGGCTTCCAGCACCGCGCTGATCCGCTTCCAGGCCCAGCCCTCCGCGCTCCCGCGCGCCGCCACCAGGGCCCGCATCCCCTCTCCGGCTGCGGCGTAGACCAGCTCCTCCGTCAGGATCGTGGCCAGCCCGCCTCCGCGCTCGGACTCGGCCACCCAGGCCCACTCCAGATATGCGGAGGCACCCGCCACCGAGGCGATCGCGGCACAGGCAAGTTCCTCGCCCCTGAAGCCCGCCACCGAAACCGCGCCCTCCCGCGTCACCCCATAGTCCACCGAGGCGCTGGGATAGGAGAAGCCGGAGGATGGGCCATCGGCGCCGTAGAGCGAGAGCCACTCCCCCGCCGCGCCGGTGCGCCAGAAGGTGGCCGGCAGACCGGCCAGGGCCCGGCTCCGCGCCGGCTCGAAGCGCACTTCGGTGAAACGCTGCCAGGCGGTCCTGGTGTCCTGGCGCAGGATCTTGAAACCCTCCACCTCCACCTCTGCGCCGAAGTGGGCAAAGAGCTGCAGGCCCGCCTCGACCACCTCCATGGGGGCGTTGTCGAAGAGTGTCAGGTGCGCTACGAAGTCCCGCTTGCGTGCCGGCGCGTCCATGGCCGCCCGAACCCCCTCCTCCAGCGCGAGGAGTTCCTCGCTCGGCTCCACCCGCAGATAGAGGACCCCCGCATCATGCTTGAAGGCGCCGCACCCCGCCACCCGCAATCCGAAGGGTTCGGTCTCGGATCCCAGCCGGCGCAATGCCATGAGCCGGGAACGGAACTCCCCGTCGGGGAGACTGGTGGGCGGGTAAAGGGTGACATGGGGCTCGATGCGGGTGAGCTGGGGCGAGCCGATCGCGCGGCGCAACCCGTCCACCTGCGCAGACAGCTCAGGCGGGAGACCGATGACGATGCCGTAGCGACCCTTGGCCACCTCTCACCTCCACAGCGCCACGATGGGAGGGCATAAACATGCCCGGGGAGTGAGCCTATGCGCGTCAGGAGTGGCGGGTGAAGGTCTCCGAGACGGCAAGGCGCACGTGCGCGCGACGAAGAGCGGCCTCGACGCTGGTGTCGGTGGCATGCGCGAGGACCTGCTCCGCCCGCTCCATGGCGAGCCGCGCACGGGCCACGTCGATCTCGTTGGCCAGCTCGGCCACATCGGCAAGCAGGGTCACGCGGTTCTTGGCCACGTGCACGAAGCCGCCATGCACCGCGGCGAAGAGGTCCGCCTCGCCCGGGCGCTCGATCTTCACCACGCAGATCTCAAGCGTCCCGATGAAGGGCGCGTGGTTGGCAAGAAAGGCGATGTCACCGTCGCCGGTGCGAGCCATCACGTAGGTGACATCCCCGGAAAAGAGGCTCCTCTCCGGGGTCAGCAGCTCGGCGTGCATGGTGGCGGCCATCAGTTGCCCTCGAGCGACTTCGCCTTGGCGAGCACGCTCTCCACTCCGCCCGCGTTCATGAAAGCCTGCTCGGGAACCTCGTCCAGCTCCCCGTTGACCAGGGCCTCGAAGGAGTCGATCGTCTCCTTGATGGGCACGTAGATACCCTTCAGGCCGGTGAAGACCTCGCCCACGAAGAAGGGCTGGGAGAGGAAGCGCTGGATCTTACGCGCGCGGGAGACCGTCACCCGGTCATCCTCGGAGAGCTCGTCCAGGCCGAGGATGGCGATGATGTCCTGCAGCTCCTTGTAGCGCTGCAGCACCTCCTGCACGCGCCGGGCCACGTTGTAGTGGCGCTGGCCCACGATGTGGGGGGCGAGGATGTTGGAGGTGGAGGCGAGAGGATCCACGGCCGGGTAGATGCCCATCGAGGCGATCGCCCTGGAGAGCTCGGTGGTGGCATCGAGGTGGGTGAAGGTGGTGAAAGGCGCCGGGTCGGTGTAGTCGTCGGCCGGCACGTAGACCGCCTGCAGCGAGGTGATGGAGCGCCCCTTGGTGGAGGTGATCCGCTCCTGCAGCTCGCCCATCTCGTCCGCCAGGGTGGGCTGGTAGCCCACCGCGGATGGCATCCGGCCGAGAAGGGTGGAAACCTCCGAGCCGGCCTGGACGAAGCGGAAGATGTTGTCGATGAAGAGCAGCACGTCCTGGTTCTTCACATCGCGGAAATACTCCGCCATGGTGAGGGCGGAAAGAGCGACGCGCAGGCGCACGCCCGGCGGCTCGTCCATCTGGCCGTAGACCAGGGCGGCCTTGGCGATGACCCCGGATTCCTGCATCTCGATCCAGAGATCGGTGCCCTCGCGGGTGCGCTCGCCCACGCCGGCAAAGACGGAGACGCCGCCGTGCTGCTGGGCCACGCGGTTGATCATCTCCATGATGAGAACCGTCTTGCCCACGCCCGCTCCACCGAACAGGCCGATCTTGCCACCCTGCACGTAGGGCTCGAGCAGGTCGATCACCTTGATGCCGGTCTCGAACATCTGCGCCTTGGGCTCGAGCTGGTCGAAGGCCGGGGCATCGCGGTGGATGGGCCAGCGCTCGGTGATGTTCTCCACCACCGGCACGTCCAGAGGCTCGCCGATCACGTTGAAGACGTGCCCCAGCACGCCATCCCCCACCGGCACGCTGATACCACGCCCGGTGTTGCGCACCACCGCGCCGCGCCGCAGGCCGTCCACCTGGCGGAGGCAGACGCAGCGCACGCGCCCGTCGCCGATCTGCTGGGCCACCTCGGCGGTGACGGTGATCTGCTGGCCGTCCAGCACCAGGTCCACCTCGAGGGCGGTGTTGATCTCGGGGATGGCATCGGGCGGGAACTCCACGTCGATGACGGGGCCGACGATGGCGACTACTCGCCCATCCTCCAGCGCCACCTGATTATCTGCCACGGTTGTCATTCAAACTCCTCGTAAACGCCGGCCCCGCCTCGAAGCGGCCCGGCCCTGCACAAAAGTCGCGGGGTGGTTGCCCCGGGGCTACTCGAGCTCCTCCAGGTTGTCGCTGGCGCGCAGCGCCTCGGCACCTCCGACGATCTCCATGATCTCGGTGGTGATGGCGTCCTGGCGCGCCCGGTTCATGATGCGGGTGTACTTCTTGATCAGCTCCTCGGCGTTCTCGGTAGCCGCCTTCATCGCCCGCTGGCGATAGGCGTGCTCCGAGGCGGAGGCCTCGAGCAGGAGCGCGAAGATCATCTCTTCCACATACAGGCGCAGCAGAGGATCGATCAACTCTTCCGGGGAGGGCTCGATCTCGAAGTCCAGGCTCTGCCCGTGGGTGCCGGAAAGGAACTTCTCCGGATCGATCGGCAGGATGGGAATGACCTCGAGGCGCTGGGAGCCGGCCGAAAGGAACCGGGTGGTGAAGGCGTCCACCGTGGTGGCCTCGCCGGCGTCATAGAGGGCGAGCACCTGCTGGGCGATCTCCTGGGCGTGCGCGTAGGTGGGGCGGTCGGTCACGCCCAGCACCTGGTGCTCCACCGGGATCTCCCGGTAGCGGAAGAAGGATTGCGCCTTCTTGCCCACCGCCACGATCTTGGCCTGGGTACCGGGCTGGGCCACCGCCTTCTCCACCATACGCAGCGGTGCGGAGTTGAAGGACCCGCACAGGCCGCGGTCGGACGTGATCACCAGCATCCCGCGTGGGCCGGGCTGAGGATCGGCAAGGTAGCGGCTCTTGGGGAGGCCGGAGGAGGCGGCCAGGTCCTCGACCACCTTAGTCATGGCGGTCAGGTAAGGCCTCGCGTCGTTGATGCGGCCCATCGCCTTCACGATGCGTGAGGCGGCGATGAGCTCCATCGCCTTGGTTATCTTCTTCGTCGCCTGGACGCTCTTGATGCGCCTGCGGAGAATCCGCTCCTGCCCGCCTGCCACTTGCTAGCTCTCCTTGGAGGCCGCTGCGGCCAAAGTTGCGTCGAAGCCCTCCTTGAACCGGTCGACCAGCGCGCCGATCGAAGCCGGGTCCGGCAGCTGGCCGGTGGTGCGGATGGTCTCCAGTATCTCCTTGCCATTGGCACGGAAGTACTCGAGCATCTCCTCGATGAACTTGCCCACCGCGGCCACGGGAACGTCGTCGACCTTGCCGTTGGTGCCGGCGAAGATGGAGATCACCTGCTCCTCGACCGGAACCGGGGCGTTCTGTCCCTGCTTGAGGATCTCGGTCAGGCGGTAGCCCCGATCCAGCTGGGCCTGGGAGACCTTGTCGAGCTCCGAGCCGAAGGTCGCGAAGGCCTCGAGCTCGCGGAACTGGGCGAGGTCGAGCTTCATGGTGCCCGAAACGGTGCGCATCGCCTTGATCTGGGCGGAGCCTCCCACCCGGGAGACCGAGATGCCCACGTCGATGGCGGGCCGGACGCCGGAGTAGAAGAGGTCGGCGTCCAGGTAGACCTGACCGTCGGTGATGGAGATGACGTTGGTGGGGATGTAGGCGGAGACGTCGCCCGCCTTGGTCTCGATGATCGGCAGAGCCGTCAGCGAGCCACCGCCCTTGGCATCCGAGAGCTTGGCGGCACGCTCGAGCAGGCGGGAGTGGAGGTAGAAGACGTCCCCGGGATAGGCCTCGCGGCCCGGCGGACGGCGAAGCAGCAGGGAGAGCTGGCGGTAGGCCTCGGCCTGCTTGGAGAGGTCATCGTAGACGATGAGGGCGTGCTCGCCGTTCTCCATCCAGTGCTGGCCCATCGCGCATCCCGCATAGGGAGCGAGGAACTTGTAAGGGGCGCCGTCGGAGGCGGATGCGTCCACCACCACCGTGTAGTCCATGGCGCCGTGCTCCTCCAGGGTGGCCACCGAGGAGGCCACCGTGGAGTTCTTCTGGCCGATGGCCACGTAGATGCACTTCACGCCCTGGCCGCGCTGGTTGATGATGGTGTCGAGCGCGACGGTGGTCTTGCCCGTCTTGCGGTCGCCGATGATCAGCTCGCGCTGGCCGCGGCCGATGGGGGTCATGGAGTCGATCGCCTTGATGCCCGTCTGCAGCGGCTCCTTGACCGGCTGGCGCTCGGTGATCTTGGGAGCCTGCACCTCGAGGCGCCGGGTCTCGCTCGCCGGGATCGGCCCCTTGCCGTCGATAGGCTCGCCGAGCGCGTTCACCACCCGCCCGAGCAGGCCGTCCCCGACAGGCACCGCGATGATGCGGCCGGTCGAGCGAACCACCTGCCCCTCGTCGATACCCTCGCCGGTGCCGAGCACCACCGCGCCGATGGTGTCCTCGTCCAGGTTGAGCGCGAGGCCCAAGGAGCCGTTCTCGAACTCGAGGAGCTCGTTCACGCCCACCTGGGGGAGCCCGGAGACACGGGCGATCCCGTCGAAGATCTCCAGGATGCGCCCGACCTGCTCGCCGGTCACGGTGGGTGCGTACCCCTCGAGACGGGCCTTCAGAACGCTGGCGATCTGGTCCGGGCTGATTGACAACTCAGTCATTGGTTGATCTGGTCCTATCTCGCAAGGGTCGCCATGCCGAGGCGACTCCTTAGTTGGTCCAACCTGTGGCGCACGCTGCCGTCGTAGATGGTGTCGCCCACCACGGCCAGCACGCCGCCGATCACGCCCTCGTCGATCACCTGGTGGATCTCGACCGCCAGGCCGCTGGCCGCCGAAAGGGCGTCGGCGATGCGGGAAGCGTACTCGTCCGAGAGGGGCTTGGCCACGTGAACCTCGGCAACCCTGGTCCTGCGCAGCCCCGCGGCGATCTCGGCCATCAGCCCGGTCACCTCGACGAAGTCGCGGATGCGGCCCGCAGAGGCGGCAAAGCGCAGCGACTCCAGGAAAACCTTGTCGGGTTCGGCCCCGAGCAGGTCGTCGATGATCCCGATTCGCTGGACGGATACGGTCCCGATGCCCGAAAGCGCCCGGCGTAGGCGGGAATTCGAGGTCACCACATCGGCAAACTGATAAAGCTTGTGCTCGATCTCGCCCAGGCGAACGTGGTCGTCGATGGAGGAGTAAAGAGCCCTGGTGAACGCCCGCACCCTGGCGGTGGTGGTGAGTGCCCCGGTGGCCTCTTCTATTGCGTGGGTGAGCAGCCCGGGCAGCTGGGCGATGGCCTCCGCCAGCCTGCCGGGCTCCTCGAGCTCGATCGCCTCGAAAAGGATGCGCAGGGAGTAGGCCGAGATGACACTTCCGAGGAGATCCCGGAGGATGCCCTGCTTTACCGTGGCCTCGATGCTGGGGTCGGAGAAGACCTCACGCAGGACAGCCTGGGTATCGAAGAGCTCGGAGACCTGCTCCATCTCGGAGGAAAGCCCGGTCAAGCCCTCCTGGGCGGCCAGGAACTTCACTCCCATTGCGAATCCGCGAAGCTGCTCTCTCAAGACTGCGGCGCTCCGATCTCGGCCAGGAACTGCTGAACCAGTGCGTCGGCCGCCCGGCGGTCAATCTCGGCGCGGATAACCCGCTCGGCGATATCGACCGCAAGCTTGGCCATCTCGGCCCGCAGCTCCACCGCTACGCGCTCACGCTCGAAGGCCAGAGCCTCGTCGTTGCGCGCGCGCAGGTCGGCCGCCTCCTCCTCCGCCCTGGCCAGGAGGTCGCGGCGCAGGACCTCTGCGGTCTTGCGCGCCTCCTCGATGATCCGGGTCGCCTCGCGCCGAGCCTCGGCCAGCTGCTCGCGATACTCGCTGAGCACCCGCTCCGCCTCGGTGCGCGCGTTCTCGGCACCATCGATGTCACCCTGGATCTTGGCCGTGCGGGCCTGCATCATCCCCTTGACGGGAGGATAGGCCCACTTGGCCAGAAGCACCACCAAGAGCGCAAAGGAGAGGACCGACCAGATGATTTCCGGCACAGAGGGCAGAATCGGGTTGGACGACACCGCCGCTGCAAGGATTACGGGGGTCATTTAGCCGGTGTACTTGAGGAGGATGAAGACCACGAAGCCGATGAGGGCAAGAGCCTCGGCCAGAGCGAAGCCGATGAAGGCAAGGCCGCGAACCGGGCCGGCGGTCTCGGGCTGACGGGAGATGGCCTGCACCGCCTGGCCGAAGATGATGCCGATTCCGATGCCGGGGCCGAGGGCGGCCAAGCCGTAGGCAAGGCCCGACCCCAGCTCCGCCAACCCCTTGCGCAGATCAGGATTCTGCGTTACGGCGGCGGAAATCGCCAGGAACATATGAAACAATCGAATACCTCCTAAGTGGGGCCAACCCGACCCCTGGACCATCCATAGACACTTGCGGGTCGCCCCGAACCGGTCGTTACCTGAATTTGGCCGAAAGATAAGCTAGCGGCTCATCACACCGACATGGCCGGGACGTTCGTCCCTCCACCGGGGGATTGGTAATTACTTTTCCCAACCGGCACAGGGCGCCTCGGCTCGTCACCTCATGCTGCCTTATCGCACCTCCTTAGGTTGCCGGCCGGAGCAGAAACTCACGGAACCCTCCTCGAGTGATCAGTGGGAGCCGTGCAGGGACTCGCCCAGGTATACGGCCGTAAGCGTGGTGAAGATGAAGGCCTGCAGCGCGGAGACGAAGATCTCGTACCCGGTCAGGGCGGTGAGCATCACGAAGGGAAGCGGCAGGATGATCAGCCCGATGCTCTTTATGAACAGCGCCTCCGACAGCACCGTGAAGGTGAGGAGCAGGAGGTGTCCGGCCAGCATGTTGCCGAAAAGTCGGATGGCCAGAGCGAAGGGCCGCACGAAGAAGGTCGAGAGTATCTCGATGGGCACCAGGATGAAAAGTACGTAGACCGGAACCCCCGGCGGGACCACCGCGTCCTTGAAGTACTTGAAGCCCTGCTTCTTCACCCCCAGCACCACAAAGGTCACCCACACCGCGATAGCCAGCGGCGCAGGAACCGCCATGCGTGCGGTGGCGGGCATCTGGAAGAAGGGGATGACCTCGAAGACGTTGGCGAAGAAGATGAAAAAGAACAGTGCCGTCAGGTACGGACCCCAGGAGCGTCCCTCCGGCCCCATGGCATCACGGATGATGGAGTTGTCGATGAACTCCACTGACCACTCGACGAAGTTCTGCACCCCCACCGGCACCAGCTTCCTCTGCCGGCCGGCCGACCAGAAGAGCACCAGGGTGATGATCGTCGCCAGGAGGGTGATGACCCCGACCTTGTTGAAGGCGACGATCGTACCTCCCCCGAAGATGGGCTTCCAGTTCAATACCTCCGAGATCGGCGGGAAGTTGATGGCCAGGTATTGCAAGGTCAGTCCTGCTCCTTGTGGGACGGGAAGAAACCGGAAAAGGCCAGGCGCCCGGAGACCTTGCGGGCCTCCAAGCCGACCAGAGCCAGATGCAGCGCAATCATGCTAATCCCGAAGACGCGCAGGTTCATCCATCGGGCGCCATGGGCGAAGATCACGAAGACGGTGAGCAAGATGAGCAACCCGAAGAAGCTCACCAGCGCCGCGGCCATGGCCGCCACCGCCGAGTTGGCCGCTGCCCGGGAGACGACGATCCCGGTGAAGTAGAGGTTGGCGACGACCAGGGCCACGCCGATCAGGGAGGACCAGAGCCCGCGGGTGCCGAAAGCCAGGGAGGCGACGATCACCACCGCCGCGCCAAGGGGGAGGCCAAGCCGGAGCATGTCGCGGCCCATGCGGGCCTCCACCGCCTCCACGCCACCGTTGCCGGCCAAAACTACCCCACTCCCGCGCCCGGAGGCGCCAACAAAAAGAAGGCCGCTTACGCGGCGGTCAGCCGGGCTGGCCCGGTTCGGGACCAATACCCGCGGAGTCCCCTCCGTCCAGCCGTGCAGCCAGGCGCTTCAGCTCTTCGGGAATCTCGAGATTCGCGGCAAGCAGGCCGCCTGAAACTTGCTCGGCATCGCCGGGCATCGGCTCTGACCGAGAGTCAATGATAGTGGAGCGCGATGCATGGGCGCCAATTACGCCGGCGCCGGGATTCATAACCGAATAGTAAAGTTTGAGAATGCTCCCGGCGGCCCCGAAAAAGACCCCGACCAGGGAGAAGATCGGCAGGGTGCCCAGCCAGTGGTCGACCGCGAATCCCAGGCCGAAGAAAACCACCGGGGTCAGCACCAGCTCGATGGCACCGGCGATCGCATCCGGGGCCCCGTTTGGCCCCTCACCCGCCTGCGCCTCGCCCTGCTGGCGGGGCTTGCCGATGAGGAAGCGCGCAAAGCGGGCCGGCAAAGAAGGCTTGGGTTCAGACATCGCTTATCCGTCCCGCGCAAAACACCGGAGGACAGCCTAACGGCGATTTCCGGCGCCCACGGTTGAAGCCTCAGCGACGAGGGCGGACGTGCTCACCCCGGGATGCCGTGCCCCTGGGACGGAAGCTCGGCAGAGGCTTGGCCAAGGTGCGTTCGCGGATGGCCGGTTGGAAGAGGGTGAAAAGCATCACCGCCAGCGCAGCCAGCCCCACGGGGATGAACGCGTTCACCTGGCTGGCGAAGAGGGGAACCAGCACGAAACCGGAGAGGATCACCGTCCAGGCCCACAGGATCAGGACGCTGCGCCGATGCCCGTGGCCCATCTGCAGCAGCCGGTGGTGCAAGTGAGCCTTATCCGGGCTGGAAACGCCGGTGTGCTTGGCGGTACGGCGGATGATGGCAAAGATCATGTCCACCATGGGCACGCCCAGGATCACAAAGGGGATGAACAAAGGAGCGAAGAAGAAAAAGGTCTCACCGGATACGTCGCTGGTGCGGCCCCCCACCACCGAGGTGGCCGCGGCCATCAAGAGCCCCAGGAAAAGAGCACCCGTGTCACCCATGAAGATGCGCGCCGGATGGAAGTTGTGGGGCAGGAAGCCGACACAAACCGCCAGGGTCACTATGGCGATGAGCGGCCCGATCGAGGTCGCGGAGAGCGAGCCGAGGGAAACCAGCTTGAAGGAGTAGACGAAGAAGGCCAGCGAGGCGATACCCACGATCCCCGAGGCCAGGCCGTCCAAGCCGTCGATGAGGTTGATGGCATTGGCCATGGCCACCACCCACAGGGCGGTGAGCAGAGGGACGATGGACGGGGCCAGGACCACCACCCCGGCGAAGGGAACCCGGAAGTAGAACATGGTCGCCCCGAACATGGTCAGGATGCTGGCGGCCAGCACCTGACCCGCCACCTTGGCCGGGGCCGAGACGTCCCTCAGGTCGTCGAGGAAGCCGACGGCGGCCATGACCACCGCGGCCAGGACCACGCCAAGACCCTCGGTGGAGGAATGCAGTATGGAGCGGAACTGGGGCAGCACGTAGGCGAGCAGCATCGCCACAAGGAAGCCCCCCACCATGGCCACACCGCCGATGGTGGCGGTTGGCCGCTCATGTACCCGGCGGGTATCCGGCTGGACCACAGCCCCAATCCGCTTGGCCAGGCCGAGCACGGGAAAGATGAGCAGATAGGTAGCTAGCGCCGCGACGACGAAGACAACTAGATACCCGGTCATACGGCTAGAAAGCCTAGGGCGAACAACCCCTAGTTGAAAGGAGGCGGCGGGAAGTCAGCGCAGAACTCGGCGACCTCGCTGCGTATGCCCGCCAGGGCCTCCTCCGAGTCCCGCTTGCGCAAGGCCTGGCCGATGAAGGAAGCGACGCGCTCCATCTCGGCCTCCTTCATGCCCGTCGTGGTCATGGCCGGCGTCCCAAAACGAAGGCCCGAGGTCACAAAGGGCGAACGCGTGTCGTAGGGAATCTGGTTGCGGTTGCAGGTGATCCCCGCACGATCCAGTGCCTCCTGCGCCTCCTTGCCCGAGAGGCCGGGATCGAAGCGCGTCAGGTCAACCAGGATGAGGTGGGTGTCGGTACCCCCCGAGACCGCCCGGAAGCCTTCCTGCTCGAGCGAACTGGCCAGCACCTTCGCGTTCTTGAGCACCTGCTCCTGGTAGGTCACGAAGTCCGGCTGCTGGGCCTCCTTGAAGGCAACCGCCTTGGCGGCGATTGCGTGCTCCAGGGGACCGCCCTGCAAGCCGGGGAAGACCGCTTTGTCGATGGCCTGTGCGTACTGAGAGGTGCAAGTGATCGCGCCACCGCGAGGACCGCGCAAGGTCTTGTGCGTAGTGAAGGTCATCACGTC
>JAJYNL010000048.1 GCA_021786375.1 Actinomycetes bacterium | reverse complement strand
CGGCAACCCGCCGCTGGTATTGGTTCAGTAGCTTCGCCTGCTCGGCAAACTGGGACTCGAGCTCGGCAACCCGCCGCTGGTATTGGTTCAGTAGCTTCGCCTGCTCGGCAAACTGGGACTCGAGCTCGGCAACCCGCCGCTGGTATTGGTTCAGTAGCTTCGCCTGCTCGGCAAACTGGGACTCGAGCTCGGCAACCCGCCGCTGGTATTGGTTCAGTAGCTTCGCCTGCTCGGCAAACTGGGACTCGAGCTCGGCAACCCGCCGCTGGTATTGGTTCAGTAGCTTCGCCTGCTCGGCAAACTGGGACTCGAGCTCTTCGATGAGCGCTTGGTGCAGGCGAGTTTCCGAACCAAAGGCGGCAAGCTCGGCGAGATTGGCACCCCCAATCTCCTCATCACGGCTCAGCGCGCATAGAGCACGATATAGACGTGTCACCGCGTCCGGGGCAACCTCACTTAACGCCTCGTCAGCCAGCTGGGCATGACGGAGAGTGGGATCGAGAAACTCCTCTAGGTAGTGGATACTCTCTGGAGCACTGGGGTCCCACACGAACTGAAATACATTGGCGATGCGGGCCAATTGCGAAGACGGCGCTTCCAGGAAATCCCCGTAATGCACCACAACCCGCGCATGTTGCTGGGTGTGGCGCAGGGCCGCGAAGTTGTAGAACCACCAGAGTAAGAGGCTGCGGGATAAGCTGAAACCGTCCCGTACCAATAGAGACTGGGCCACCTCCATGGGATGGCGTACCACATGTACATAGCCGACCTGGAGACCCAATTCGGCGAAGACCTGTTGCCAGAAGGGCAGCAGCACGGTCAGACGGGGTTCCTTAAGGGCAAGGGGCTGGCCCTGCAGGAGCTTCCGGGCTAGGAGCCCACGAGCTTCCTGCCGCCATTTCCGAAGGGACGCTGCCTGAAAGTACTCGGGCGGGAACAGAGCACAGCGATACCAGTCGGAACCGTGCTGCTGCAGCAGCTGTTGATTGAAGGTATTGACATCGACGTCTTCCCAGAAGCCCTTGTCGTTTACTCCGGGGATGGCTTCGATCAGGGTATCGCCAAGAACGCAGCCTAGCGTCGCTAGACCACGGGTGATGGCACTCGTGCCGCTACGGTGCATGCCCACTACAACGATTAAATCGTTATGTTGCGATAAACGCATGATTTCACCTCTGGGGATAAAAAAGCAAAGATGTAAAGCCTCCGATTACATAGATAAAATTTTCAAAATCACAAGTCGCCTCTGCGATCACCGTGTGGGCGACGCGTCCCTGCACCGGCGTAGCATAGCCGCACTATTGTAGCAGCCCTGGTAGTTGTCTCGCTCCTCGAACTTCCACAATGCCCGACGTAGCTCTTCGACGGCGTCGAAAATCCGCACCCCCAGCAGCTGCGCTTCAAGTGTGCGGATGAACCGCTCGGCTGAAGTGGTCCCCCGTTGACGGATCTCTAATGGGGTAGATTCAACCAACCGTTTGGAGGTCCTTATGGAACGTCAGATTCGTGCTCAATATACCGCCGACGACAAGGCGCAGGCCGTGTCGTTGGCGGAGACCCTCGGGCCGACAAAGGCGGCCCGCAAGCTCGAGATCCCGGTCAAGACACTGGCCAACTGGGTCCGACTATCCCGTGAGGGATCGGGGTTCGTCCACGACGGCAAGCGCCGCCCGGTGAGCGGGCGGGAAGCCCGAGAATGCGCGGCTGCGAGCTGAGAACCAGAAACTGCGCAGGAAGCGGGACTCTATCAAAAAAGCCGCTGCGTCCTTCGCGAAGGAGCCCCAGTGAAGTACGCCTCCATCGCTTCCGAACGGACTCACGACCCGATTGGGTTCATGTGCCGGGGGCTCGACGTCTCGACGTCGGGATTCTTCGCCCGACAGGCTCGCCGGAGAACCCCCCGCCGTGACCTGGACGCCCCGCTGCGGGAGGCGATCGTGCGGGTCCACCAAGAGAGCCGGCGGCACTACGGCTGCCGGCGTGTCACCCACGCCCTGTGTGCCCAGGGCGGGGGCGTCAACGTCAAGCGCGTCCGGCGCGTGATGCGCAAGGACGGCCTGCGCCGGTGTGCGTCAGGGGCGTTTCGTGCCACGCACGACCGACAGTGCCCATCGGCGTGCCATCGCCCCCCACGTCCTGCAGAGGCGCTTTGGCGTCGAGACCGCCGTCCCGGCTTGGACGAGCGACATTACGTACCTGGCCACTCGCGAAGGCTGGCTGTACCTGGCGGTGATCATCGCCCTGCAGACGCGCCAGGTGCTTGGTTACAGTCTCTCGGATCGTATGCCCGACGAGCTAGTGCTCAACGCGTTGCGCAATGCTTGCCATCAGGAAACGCCGTCTCGCGGGACGCTGTTTCATTCCGATCGGGGCGGTCAGTACGCCAGCGATGATTTTCGCCGTGCTCTCGACGCCCTCGGCATGGTGGCCAGCATGAGTCGCAAGGGCGATTGCTGGGATAATGCGGTGACGGAGAGCTTCTTCGCGACGCTGAAGGCGGAGGAAGCGACCGAACCGTATGCGACAAAACAGGAGGCGCATCGAGCGATTGCGGAATACATCCATGGTTTTTACAATCCCGTCCGTCTGCACTCATCACTCGGATATTGGTCGCCCAACGAGTATGCGTGCAGATTGCAACACGTCGATCCAGACCCGCCTAAGAGGTCCGTCGCGTAGGGACCACTTCAGGCTACGCCGTTGCCCTCCGGCGCCTTGACAAAGCTTGGACTTGACTCGATCCACAAAAAGGCGATTCCACCCTAGAAGGGCTGGCTAATCTACGGCGGACCATGGTCATGGCGCAGCACCCAACTCTTGGCCATCTCTTCCCTCAGGGAACCCTCATGATCTCTACACCCCTTGGTAGATTGGCTCTAGGGCCTCGAACCGCGTCCCGGGCCGTGCGGCGTGGATGCCACCATGTCGCTCACGACGTGATCCCCCGCGACAAAGACCGTCGCCACACCATCCTTGCGGGTCCGTGCCGGGGTAGCACCGGTTCTCCGCATCCGGTTCGGCTTCTCCGAGACGAAAGTGCCGTCATGGACCTGAGGTCCCCGGGCGTGACCGACCCAGTGGGGGCTTGGAGGCCATGAAGCCGCATCAGGCGTCGTAACCGTTCCTTTCGGCCCCCAACAGGACACAGCGGATCGCCTCCACGAGCTGCTCGTCAGGCCGCACCGGCTCGCCGGGGGCGAAAGCCGTTGCAGCCTGACGACCCGGCGAATGACAGCGCGCACCATCGTCGATCGAGGAACTCTCCATACCCGACACGCCCGAGCCTTCCCGTAAACCCTGTGTGCGAAGACCGAACAGGCACAGCTTACGGATTCGAGCTCCACTTCGGAAAAGAGTGTTCACTTTCGAAATAGGCAATGCGTATCTCCAGCAGATCCCTGCCTATCATCGGACCGCCTACCAGGCGCTCGGCCCGCTTGATCTCCCGTTCTAGGGCCGTGACCTTGGAGCCCTCTGTGTGCTGCTTGAGGGTCGCATCCCACCCAGGAAATCATCTCACTAGGCCGACAGGGCCGAGACGGGTTGACCGGTAGTGTACGGACTTGTGTGCAAATTCAGAGGTCATGGTATGAGGGATATTAGTCAACCCCATGTCCTGTGGAGGGACCATACCATGACCGTGAAGAAGCATAGCACCAACCCGATCGACCTTAAAGCCCTCGTGGCGGAAGACTGTGACTGGATGAAATCTTTGATCAAAGCGGCTGTCCAGGAGGTCCTGGAGGCCGAGATGACCGAGCTCCTGGGGGCCGGCCCCCACGAGCGCCACGAAGGCCGCCAGGGCTACCGGGCCGGCTATTACGAACGCGGCCTGGTGACCCGTGTCGGCAAGCTCGAGCTCCGGGTCCCCCGGGACCGTCACGGGCAGTTCCAGACCGCCCTCTTTGAGCGCTACCAGCGCTCGGAGAAGGCGTTCGTGGCCGCCTTGGCGGAGATGTACGTGCAAGGCGTCTCCACCCGCAAAGTCAAAGCGATCACCGAGGAGCTCTGTG
>JAJYNL010000067.1 GCA_021786375.1 Actinomycetes bacterium | reverse complement strand
CCTCCTGCGGCGATGGCCCAGCGGGCAGGTCTCGGCATCACTGAAAATCCCATCCTGTGCCTGCTCGTATGTTTGGTCGTCGCGGGCGCACGAGGGCCTTGTTGCGAACCCGTCATTCGATCATTCTCCGATCCGAGGTGATTCACCTCGACCCAAGACGGGCGTTCTTTTCAGCCCGCGATGATCTGGAGCTGTTTGCGGTTCTTGATCCTGTAGTTGCGGTCGTTGACCTCTATGTAGCCAGCGCGAACGAACGTGGCAAGCGTCTTGTTCACACGCTCCCGGGAGGCTCCGATCAATCCGGCAAGCTCTTCCTGGGTTAGTGGAAGTGTGAACTCGTCGCTCTCTCCGGCCAATTCGATGATCCGCTTGGCGGTCCTGCCGGTGACGTCCAGGAACATGGCGTCAGTGAGTGCATCGTCGGTCTGGCGCAGCCGCCCCGCCAGCAGCCTGAGAAGCGACCAGAGAAGCTTGGGCCTGGACTCTATTGCCTGGCGGATCGGGGCATAGGGAACTTCGATGACCTCGCAGCGCTCTATGGCCCTGGCTGTGGCCGACCGCCCCTGCTGGTCGAAGAGCCCCATCTCCCCGAAGAGATCCCCGGTCTCCATGATCGCCACGATCGACTCCTTGCGATCGAGGAAGGACTTGACGATTCCGATTCGGCCCGAAAGAACTACGAACAGCGAGTTGGCGGCGTCGTTTTCGTGGAAGATCTCCTGATTTCGTCGGTAGCTCGAGATCTTGTGATAGGCGAGCACTGCACCCAGGGTTTCCTCCTCCAATGCCTGGAAGAGCGGCGTATGGGACAACAGGTCGACGATATCCACGCTGAGATTCTTATCCATTGCCCCACCCGTTTCGACCGTGCACTTGAACTACGGTCCTATTCCACCTAAAATACCGACCTTCGCCCCGGGCCCATGGCTGCCCTTCGGCTCTAGAATTAAGAAGGCTAGGCTGAAGACCGGGAGAATCATGAATTACGAGGTTGGAGACAAGGTTGTGTACCCGCATCACGGCGCCGCCGTGATCGAAAAGCGGGAAGCAATGAACCTCCTCGGCGAGACCCGCGAATACCTCGTACTTAAGCTCGCTTACGGTGATCTTACCTTGAAGGTGCCGGTGGAAAAGGCCGAAGAGGTCGGAATCCGCGAGGTCATAAACGACGAGGAGGTCGAGGAGGTCTTCGCGGTCCTGCGCAAGAAGGACGCGCGCATGCCCACCAACTGGTCTCGCAGATACAAGAACCACGTTGAGAAGCTCAAGTCCGGCGACATCTACCAGGTGGCCGAGGTGGTCAGGAACCTGTCGATTCGCGACAAGGACAAGGGTCTTTCCGCAGGCGAGAAGCGGATGCTTTCCAAGGCTCGCCAGATCCTGGTCTCCGAGCTCACCTTTGCGCTCAGCGTCTCCGAGGAGGAGGCCGAGGCCAAGCTCGACGCGGCCCTGGCATAGGTTTATCCGCCGTTGTCGTCAGATCCGAGCGGCCCCAGAGTTTGGACCGTGATCGTGGCGGCCGGAAGCGGCGCCCGCTTCGGAGGACCGAAGCAGCTCGTCGAAATCGGATCCAGCACCGCCCTGGACATGGCAATTGCTGCTGCGCTTTCCGTAAGCGATGGGGTGGTTGTGGCGGCACCTGCCGAGATGGTTGCTCAACTCCGACGGCCGGGCACTCTAACGGTTCCCGGCGGTGCGACGCGAGCGGAGTCTGTGCGTTGCGGGCTCGATGCCGTTCCAGCTCAGGCAGAGGTGATACTGGTTCACGACGCCGCACGTCCCATGGCGACCCCAGCCCTGTTCAGGCGAGTGGTGGACGCCCTGGTGGCCGGCGAGGAGGCCGTGGTTCCCGTCGTTCCCGTGGTCGATTCGCTGAAGCGGCTCGATGAGGGCGGCTCCCTTCACTCGGTCCCGAGGGAGGGCATGTTCGCCGCACAGACCCCGCAGGGGTTCCGTGCCCAAGTCTTACGGGCCGTCCATTCCGTCTGCGTCGAGACCACCGACGACGGAGGTGCCGCCGAGGTGATGGGATTCCGGGTGGTCCCGGTTGAAGGAGAACAGACGAACCTGAAGATAACCAATGCCGCTGACCTCTTTGTCGCGCGCGCCTTGGCGCAGTTTCGCATCGAGGAGGCGAAGTAGTGCCGGCGGAGAGCGAGTTGAGGCGGTTGAGAGTTGGTAGCGGCTTCGATCTGCATCCGCTTTCCACCGACCCGGGGCGCCGGTTCGTACTTGCCGGAGTCGAGGTAGCGCTCTCTCACGGTCCTATGGGACATTCGGATGGCGACGTGGTATCCCATGCCATTGCGGATGCGGTTCTCGGTGCGGCCGGGCTGGGGGGCATTGGCGACCACTTTCCCGCGTCGGATCCGGCGCTCGCGGGAGCCGACTCGGTGAAACTCCTGGCCCGATGTGTTCGAATGGTGACTGACGCAGGCTTTGAGATCCTCAACGCTGACGCCACCGTGATTCTTCAGGCACCGCGCTTGGCGCCTTACAGGTCCGCGATGGAGGCGAAAATGACCGCAGTTCTCGGCGCCCCAACCTGCGTCAAGGCCAAGAGCCCTGAAGGAGTCGGGCCGCTTGGGAAGGCTGAGGCGGTGATATGCACGGCCTCCCTTCTTCTTCTCGCCCCTAGGCCATGAAGTACGGTCCGCGCAATTAGTATTTTCGACTTTGCCGGTTGCGGGATTACATCACCCGAGGCCGCGGGGCCCAAGGCTCCCTCTGCCTGGCCCGGAAGGAACTGACTTATGGCCAAGGAGCCTCGGAACAAGGGCGAGAATCGGCGCCAGGACGGTGAGCGCCGGCAGGCGCCGAGGCGCCGCTCCC
The DNA here is from genome assembly GCA_021786375.1 of Actinomycetes bacterium. GTDB lineage: Bacteria > Actinomycetota > Acidimicrobiia > Acidimicrobiales > Acidimicrobiaceae > Acidithrix. The sequence goes on along the minus strand of JAJYNL010000067.1, from coordinate 19,592 downwards.
TCGGTGGCGAGCAGATAGAGGGCCGCCAGGCTGTCAGGGAACTGCTCGTTGCGGGCCGCCGTCGGGTCGAATATGTATGGATCGAGGAGTCGGTACAGCGCAAGGGCGTCGTCGAGGAAATCGCGAGTTTATGCGTTTCGCGGCGCGTTCCGCTGATAACGGCTACTCGCCGCAAGTTCGAGCTCGCCACGCGGTCCGAGGGACACCAGGGAGTTCTTGCCCGTGCCGCGGCGCTACGCGAGGTGGACCTGGAAGAGCTGGTAGAAGGCTCGGGAAATCCCTTCCTGGTCGTGGTGGACGGGATCACCGATCCCCACAACCTGGGGGCCGTGCTTCGCTCGGCCGAGCTGGCTGGCGTCACAGGGGTGGTGCTTCCCCAGAATCGGACTTCACTTATCACTCCCACGGTGGCCAAGGCGGCTGCGGGAGCGGTGGAGTATCTCCAGTTCGCCCTGGTTCCGGGCGTGCCGAATGCGCTCCTCCAGCTCGAGAAGATGGATGTGACTCGAATCGGGCTTGATGTACGTGGGAAGGGCAGCGTCTACTCGCTCAATGCCAGTGAGGCCTCACGGGTCGCCCTGGTACTGGGTGCCGAGGATCGCGGCATCGCCCGGCTTACGGCTCAGCGGTGCGACCGCCTGGTGCGGATACCTCAGGTGGGGAGGCTCGACTCGCTGAACGTCTCCAATGCGGCGGCGATCACGCTCTTCGAGCTGGCAAGATTGCGACGTCCGCCTGAGAACTCCTGATCAGACATAGAAAAATCCGAGCCGGTGGTGGGACTCGAACCCACGACCTGACGATTACAAGTCGCCTGCGCTACCAGCTGCGCCACACCGGCCTATTCTCCCGACGTCCATGTCCGGGGGATATCAATAATAAGAGAAGATGTCGGCGGGGTGAGCGCCTTGCCGCGCGCTGGTTTCAACGCCAACCGCTGCTCTGAGTTTTTCGCCGCTGGCGGACCCTTTGCTTCTCCGGATTCGCTGGGCACTGGAGATGGGCAAACCTTTTGGCTCCGAGCCCACGCAGAGTGATGCAATGATGGCCTTGATCGAGAACTTAGCGGGCAAGCATGCCGCTAATGCTGCAAACTACAATAATGTTATTTACGGGCGTTGTCGTTCTTGTGACCGCAGCGATCGTGGGGCCGAACCCGATGGCCACGGGGAGGAGAGCTCATGGTTGAGGGCAGATATCCATCTGACGACCTCTTCCGCGGCGACTTCGACCCCCAGGTCCGCAAGAAGAAGTCGGCTGCTGCCAAGAGCATCGAGCGCAGGGCAACAGCGTCAAAGTCCCCTCGTTCCCAGCTCAAACGCGGTCTAGCTCTACTCGCTGGCAAGACGGAAGAGTTGCCAAAGGAGTTGCTCCGAGAATCCAGCCCCGATACTTCCAACGACGACGCCAAGTTGGCGTCGGAGGTCCCTACCCCTGCCACCCGGCCGCGACCCGGACGCGTAGTGCGGATTCTCGCGAGCAAAGGGGATTCCAGCGATGGATCCGCGGATGCGGCTTCGGATTCGCCGGCCTCGCCTTGGACTCGACGTCTTTTCGGTCGCACAGCACACGACCTTCCTATGGCCGGTGAGGTTGAACCGGTTGATGCGGCCGACGCCGGGAGTGCCGGTCACTCCTCGATTCCTGACCTGTTCGCTGCGGAGTCACCTAGTGAGGGCCACGAGAAGGGTCAGGCTGAACGCTCCGGCCCGGCATTCTTCGAAGAGGATGAGCCTGCCTATATGGAGAGGCGTCATCGCTTCTTCTCCCGGTCCCATGCGGAGGCTGAACCCCACGCGTCGCAACGAGTTACCGACGAGTTCGATGGCCCTGTCCAGAACACCGACGATTTCGTCGCCGAGCCGACGCCGGCCGGACTCTCCGGGAGCATGCGGCGCTTTTTCTCACAAATATCCCACGCGCCGCAGCCCGAAGACAGGTCCGAGCCTCCCGTTGACGAAGCCCCGGTTGAGATCGAAGAGACCGGCGGCCAGCTGCTGGCGAACGACAGCCCCTGGTTTTCCAAGGACCGCAGTGTCGCGGCTTCGCATGAAGTCGGCGATCAACCACCGCCCTCACCCCAGGCGGAACTCACCGTTTCCGATCAGCCGGACAAGGGTGATTCTCATAAGGCCGCCGAGGACGATTTTGCCGCCGCGCCGACGCCGGCCAGACTCTCCGGGAGCATGGGGCGCTTTTTCACCCGTGTCGCCAAATCGCTTCGGGCCGAGGATGAGCCGACCAATTCCATGCGAGGCGGTTCATCGGCAGGCGACAGCAGTGGCCTCTCTTTCGAGTCCGATTTGACGACTCCGCCCGACGAGCTGAAAGACCTGACCGCCACAGAGGGGCACCAAGCGGAGTCACGTGCCCGGCTGAATAGGCAACCAAATCTCGATGAGCTGGACAAGGGTGATTCTCATCAGGCCGCCGAGGACGATTTTGCCGCCGCGCCGACGCCGGCCGGACTCTCCGCGAGCATGCGGCGCTTTTTTTCCCAAATTTCCCACGCGCTGCACCCCGAAGGCATAGGAGCTCACTCCGGCATGAAGGATCCCCGTGCAGGTCGGGAGCCGGAAACCACTGGCTGGATTACCTCCGGGGATAGCATTGGTTGGCCTGGACCGCGCCACAAGGCTTCACCTGCAGCCGGAACCGTAGGAATGCCGGCGGCCCTTTCAGGGATGCTCGAGGCGGCAAAGCGCTTCTTCTTCCGGGTGGAGGAGATTGAGTCGGGCGCACATCACCCGGCGTCGAGTCCGGATAACGAGATTCCAAGGGCGGAGCGCTTCCGCACCGGGATAGGCGTACTGGGCGCGTCGGCCGCACGGTTGGGCAGGTCAATTTTGGCCGAACCAGAGGTCGCGTCAAGGGCCGGGGCCGAGTCTTCACTCGAAGCCTCACAGCCCGGCACCAAAGAGCGATCTGTTCTTGTCGACTCTGAGACTGCCGTTGGTAGAGCTGCCGCGACTTTCAATACTCCTGCGCGGAGGCCCAGGGGGCGCCACTTCGCGGGATCAGGAACGAAGTGGGAGCCTCCCAAATGGGCATTGGATCCCGAAAGCGACGCTCTTCCCCCGGTGCCTTCCGGCTGGCCCGCTATTCCGGTCGAAAGCGACGCTCTTCCCCCGGTGCCTTCCGGCCGGCCCGGCAATACCTCCGTGCACGGCAGGGCGCCATCGGCCAGAACCGCCGAGACCAGTCAAGATCGAGCGAACGAGATGAGCACGGCACCGCGCTCACCGCGCCGATCTGGCTCGCTTGTATCTTCCCGCGCACCAATACTTGCTGGGAGTAATAGCGGCGCTCTCCGGCGTACCAGCCGTGAGACGGTGGCCATGGTCATCAGTGTCTGCCTCATCTTGGCCATTGTGCTAGGCATCGGCAATCTCCGCGGCTCGAACGGGATCGTCGCCGGTAAGTCTTCGTCCGCAGATTTGGCTCCGTCAACCACGGTTGTGACCAGGGCGCCGACTACAACGGTCGCGAGTATTCCGGTCACCACTGCTCCGTCGACGACCGTCGTGGTGACTACCACCACCACCACGCAGCCGAAGCTGGCGGCGGGTGCCAACCCTGCGAACGCGCAGGTGACGGTCAGAGTCGCCAACGGCACCGGTGTTGCAGGCGCCGCCGGCCGTATAACCCAGAAGCTTCAGAGCCTCGACTTCAACGTGGTCGTGCCTATCAATGCCACGGTTTCGAACTTGACCAAGACGACCGTCTACTACTACGCGGGCTTCCAGGTCGCGGGCCAGGCGATCGCGGAGATCCTCGGGCTTCCTGCGTCGGCGGCCAAGCCACTGACCAGCACGGCGCCATTGCCGAACATCTACCCCTCCGACGTGAATGTGGTGCTCGGGGCTGACATTGCCGGCTAACGTTTTCGCCGAGCTTGCTGCGGCGAGTGTCGACCTCGCAGGAGCGCCGGGTCCTTTTTCCTTCCTGCTCGACTTCGACGGCACGATTGCGCCGATCGTGGCCGTGCCGTCCCGGGCGCGCACGCATCCCTCCATGGCCGTCGTGCTTGAAAGAATTGCGTCCCGAGCACGTCTCTCGATCATCTCGGGACGGCCAGTTGGCTTCCTCTCAGAGCAACTGGCCTTCCTGAGGGAGACGAATGATGCCGGGAACGTCGAGCTTTTCGGGCAGTACGGGCTGGTTCGCGCCGATCTCACAGGACGAGTCATCGCAATGGCGAACCTCGACGCAGGCCAGCTCGCGATCCTGGAGGAAATTCGCCACCAGTGGCTTGAAGCACCGGTGGACGGGATCCTCTTCGAAGACAAAGGGTCGTCGTTGGCCTTTCATTACCGCAATGCGCCGGCAATGAAGGAGATTCTCCTGGACTGGATCGACAGCGTGCTTCCTAATCACGGACTGAGTGCCATGGCCGGCAAGATGGTCTACGAGATTGCTCCGGAGTCGGCGCCCAGCAAGCGGACGGCCGCCTTGAGCATTCTCCAGCATGGCGTGCCATGTGTTTTCGCGGGTGACGATTACGGGGATCTGGAGGTCTTCCAGATCATGCACGAGCAGCGCTTGTCCGGCGAGCCGCGAGTCGCGATACTCGTGCAGGGGGGCGCCGAGACCCCGCCCGAGTTGCTCGGGCTCAGCGATGTGCACGCACGGGACCAGGACGAGCTTGCCTTCGTCCTGGATCAGCTGCTGCGGGTGGGTTCACCCCTGTAGCCAGGAGGTCTGCGCTTCCATCCAAAGTGCCGGGCTATGCGATGAGAGAGTTGCGCGGAGGCGCACGGCCCTCGAGGCGCGCTCGGACTCTTCCAACTGAAGTGCCGAAAAGAGTGCCAGGGCCGTCTCGCGGACGTCGAAGGGATTGATGAGCGTTGCTGAATCGCCCACCACCTCGGCGATGCCGGCATTTCGCGAGAGAACCAGCGGGCAGTCCTTTTGGTTTACGAGCGGCCCCTCGCTCGCGACGAGATTCAAGCCGTCTCGGATCGGGTTGACCAGCAGGACGTCGCATTGGCGTAGGAGTGCCAACGAGAGCGGATAGTCGTCGGAGTTCATTATCTCTATCGGATCCCCCGGTGGCTCGAATCCCAGGATCTTGGCCATCGAACGGAGATAAGCGTTCGCCTCCCCGGCAGCAGCGGACACCTCGGCGGCATAGGAGGCGTAGTCGCTCAGGTCCTCTCGGCTCGGGTAGCAGTTGGCGAGGTGTACAACGTCACGCATCATCCAGGGGTAGAACTTGAATAGTTCCACTACCGCCTCTATCCCTCGGAGGATATTCTTGGACGGCTCCATCCGGTCGACGCGGCCGATTATCCGGCGGCCTCTTGCCAGCTGCGCCAGCTCTGCGGAACGTTCGGCCACTGGCGGCTCCGCAGAGGATCCCTCCAACTCCGCAAGGTCCGACCCCAGCGGCGCGACCCAGGTCGCTCCGGCGGTCCCGGCAGCATTCGCTTGGCAGGCTGCGATGTAGTTGTCCCTCCACCTGCTGCTATGGAATCCCACGCGGTCCAGCGCACCCAAGGAGGAGAGTATTTCGGCTGCGACCGAAGAGGGGAGAATGGAGACCTCGCCGGGGTTGGCAAACGGCGTGTGTAGGAAGAGCGAAAGGCGCAAGTCGGGCCGAAGTTTCCTCAGGAATTGTGGGACCAGGAAGAGGTGGTAATCCTGCAGCAGGACGGCTGCTCCCGCGGGCAGCGTCCGCGCCAGGTGTTCGGCGATGCTTTCATTGAAGGCGCTGTAGTTCTTCCAGTGCGTGTAGAAGCGTGAGTCGAAGGACGGCGTGCGGCTCAGTGAGAACATCCCGTGGTTCAGGTACCAGAGGATCTCGTTGGAGATCCGGTTGTAGGCGCCGTCGTAGTCGTCGGGATCGACGGGAACGGGGTCGAGGTTAGAAAGCTCCTTGCCATACAGGCCGGCGGACAGCGCTTCCATCTCGGCCTCCGTCGAGATGGGGAAGGTCCAGCCCACGGTTCCCCGGCGCACCAAAGGCAGCATTGCCGTCACCAGGCCGCCCGCACCTCGCTTCAGCACCGGCTGCCCGTTGCGAAGATGTGCGCTGTAGGGCCCTCGATTCGAAACTACGTAGTAATCAGCCATCGACTAAAAACTAGCCCAGCGGGCGACACCACCTCGGCCCGGACCTCCCTGGTGGATACGGGCTAGAGTGCAGGGAGTGCGAGTCCTGGTCCTCCCCGACAAGTTTCGCGGGACGCTTGCTTCGAGTGAGTTCATCGCCGCTGCGCGCTCGGCGCTTTCATCCATTGCCGACGTCGATGGGCGGGTCGTGTCAGACGGAGGGGAAGGTCTGATCGAGGCATTGGACGGGCGGCCGGTCGAGACCGGGACCGTCGACGCCTTGATGCGGCCGATCACGGCCTCGTACTCAGTTCTTCCGGGCGGGGATGCGGTGGTGGAGATGTCACGCGCGTCGGGCCTCGCGCTGATTGGCGGACCGGAGCATAATGACCCAGTGGCGGCGAGCACCTACGGCACGGGGATTCTCATCAGGGAGGCCCTTGAGCGCGGTGCGCGGCGTGTAGTGGTGGGCTGCGGCGGTTCGGCCACCACGGACGGAGGCATGGGCGCTCTCGAGGCTCTTGGGCCCCGCGGGATACCGACAGGTGCCTCAGTCGTCGCTGCTGTCGACGTTCGCACTACCTACCTGGACGCGGCAGAGGAGTTCGCGCCCCAGAAAGGTGCCACCCCCGCTCAGGTCGCATTCTTGAAGAGGCGACTCGCAGGCTCCGCGGAGCTGCTGGTGGGCCGCTACGGCCGCGATCCGCGAGGCGTTCCAGGATCGGGTGCCGCGGGTGGGCTCTCGGGGATGCTGTGGGCTGCGGGTGCTGAGCTTGTTGAAGGCTTCACCGTCGTCTCCGGCTACCTCGGGCTGGAAGAGCTCGTGGGGGCGGCCGACCTGGTTGTGACCGGGGAGGGCATGGTCGATGAGGAGTCTTTCAACGGCAAGGTGGTCGGAGAGGTGCTCGCCTTGGCCGCCAGGTATGCGAAGCGGTGCCTGGTTGTCGCAGGCACGGTGACGAAGGACGCCAGGGAGCGCCTGGAAGAGGAGGGTGCGGAGGTTCTGGACCTTTCGGCAGACTTCGGGATGGAGCGGTCCATCGCCCACGCCCAGGAGTGCGTCAGCCTGGGACTATCGAGGGTTTCGCGCAGCTGGGCTCGGCCGTCGTGATATCTGCGGGTGTCTAGAATCCAGAACCCGATCGAACTTTCACAATCGAGATCATCTAGAGCGGTGTAGGGACGGGCCCGACGAAGCCGCGGCAACCAGTCGAACGACCAGGTGCCAATGCCCGATCGATGAGGAGGTGTGACACAAAGTGTCGTACGTGGAATGCCTGGTGTGCAAGGAATGTGGCCAGACCTACGAAGCCAAGGCGCTGCACGTCTGCGAGTTTTGCTTCGGCCCGCTCGAGGTCCGGTACGACTATGACGCCATAGCTGCGAACATGAGCCGCGAGTCGATTGCACGTGGCCCGCTCTCGATCTGGAGATACCGTGACCTGCTGCCAGTCGAGGGTGACCAGTATGTTTCCCTCGGTGCCGGCTTTACACCCCTGGTGCGTGCCGAACGGCTCGGCAATGCCCTTGGCCTCTCTGACCTATGGATCAAGAACGACACCCTGAACCCCACGGGCTCGTTCAAGGACCGGGTGGTCTCCGTCGCCCTGTCGCGTGCTCGCGAGCTAGGCCTGAAGGTAGCCGCCTGCGCTTCGACCGGTAACCTGGCCAACTCTGTTGCCGCGCATGCCGCCTGGGCAAACATGGAGTCCTACGTTTTCATCCCGGCCAATCTTGAGCGCGCAAAGATAACCACCACCGCCGTCTACGGCGGGAAGCTGGTGGCGATAGACGGCAACTACGACGATGTCAACCGACTCTGCGCTGAGATTGCCTCTGAAGAGCCCGACTGGGCTTTTGTGAACGTCAACGTTCGCACATACTACGGAGAGGGATCCAAGACGCTCGCCTTCGAGGTGGCCGAGCAGCTCGGCTGGCAGGCTCCCGACCATGTGGTGGTTCCGGTGGCCTCCGGCAGCCAGCTGACCAAGATTCATAAGGGGTTCGGCGAACTCTATCGGGTTGGCCTGCTGGACAGGGAACCCAAGGTGCGGATCTCCGGGGCCCAGGCAGCAGGTTGCTCACCGGTGGCCACGGCCTTTGCCACCGGCGTTGATGTCATCCGGCCCGTCAAGCCGGACACCATCGCCAAGTCCCTCGCCATCGGCAATCCCGCCGATGGGTACTATGCCCTCGACATCGTGCGCCGCACCGGCGGCTCCTTCGGCTCCGTCACCGACGAAGAGATTCTGGACGGGATCCGCCTGCTGGCCCAGACCGAAGGGATTTTCGCCGAGACGGCTGGTGGCGTTACCATCGCGACTCTGGCCAAGCTCGCCCGTGGAGGGGTGATAGGAAAGGACGAGAAGACGGTCGCCTATGTGACCGGTAACGGGCTCAAGACGGTAGAGGCGCTGAGAGGCGCCGGCCCGACCATAACGATCGACCCCTCTCTGGACTCCTTCTTCCAATTTCTGAACAGTCAAAGGAGCGCAAAATAGTGTCAGTCACCGTTAGGGTACCCACCCAACTACGAAGCCTTACCGACGGAGTCGCCGAGGTCCCCGTGGACGGGTCGACGGTAGGCGAGGTCCTGGCCGCGCTCGGAAAGAGCTATCCCGGCTTCGCGGAGCGCCTGTTCGACGACGACGGCAACCTGCGGCGCTTTGTCAACGTCTTCCTGGCTGATGAGGACGTGCGCTTCCTTGATGGAGTCGACACGCCGGTCACCGCCGGCCAGGTGGTCTCTATCGTTCCCGCCGTGGCGGGTGGCGCCTCCTAGGGATTTTTTGGAGGGAGACTCCGCACGAACCGGAGGTTAGCACTCTAGTATTGAGAGTGCTAAACGGTAACCCAATGGAGGGATCCCTAAATGCCAAAACTGATTGCCTTTGACGAGAAGGCGCGTCGCGCCCTTGAAGCAGGCATGAACCAGCTTGCCGATGCAGTCAGGGTGACGCTCGGCCCCAAGGGCCGTAACGTCGTCCTCGAGAAGAAGTGGGGCGCCCCCACCATTACCAACGACGGCGTCTCCATCGCCAAGGAGATCGAGCTCGAGGACCCCTTCGAGCGCATCGGTGCCGAACTGGTGAAGGAAGTCGCCAAGAAGACTGACGACGTCGCCGGTGACGGAACCACGACCGCTACCGTCCTTGCCTGGTCGATGGTGCGCGAGGGTCTGCGCAACGTGGCTGCCGGCGCCAACCCGATGAGCCTGAAGCGGGGCATCGAGGAGGCCGTCGAGGCCGCAGTCGCCTCACTGAAGAGCTTCGCCCGTGAGACCGACTCCAAGGATCAGATCGCGCAGGTCGCTTCGATATCCGCAGCCGACACCGAGATCGGTGGCCTCATCTCCGATGCCATCGACCGCGTCGGCAAGGACGGCGTGATTACCGTGGAGGAGTCCCAGACCTTCGGCATGGAGATGGACCTGGTCGAGGGCATGCGCTTCGACAAGGGCTACATCTCGCCCTACTTCGTGACCGACCCCGAGTCGATGGTCGCCTCGCTGGAGGATCCCTACATCCTTCTTGTCTCGTCCAAGATCTCCACCGTACGCGACATGCTGCCGGTGCTCGAGAAGGTCATGCAGACCGGCAAGCCGCTGGTGCTGATCGCTGAGGACGTCGAGGGCGAGGCTCTGGCGACCCTGGTGGTCAACAAGATCCGCGGAACCTTCAAGTCGGTGGCCGTCAAGGCCCCCGGCTTTGGCGAGCGGCGCAAGGCCATGCTCCAGGACATCGCCATCCTCACCGGCGGTCAGGTCATCTCCGAGGAGGTTGGCCTCAAGCTCGAGAACACCACCCTCGACCTTCTGGGCCGGGCTCGCCGCGTCGAGATCACCAAGGACGAGACCACCGTCATCGAGGGAGCGGGCAGCGATGACGACATCCGTGGCCGCGTGAACCAGATCAAGACCGAGATCGAGAACACCGACTCGGACTACGACCGTGAGAAGCTGCAGGAGCGCCTTGCAAAGCTCTCCGGCGGTGTGGCGATCATCAAGGTCGGCGCTGCTACCGAGGTCGAGCTGAAGGAGAAGAAGCATCGCATCGAGGATGCCGTCTCCACTACAAAGGCTGCCATCGAGGAGGGCGTGGTTCCCGGTGGCGGAGTTGCGCTACTCCGTAGCCAGGCTGCGATCCTGGATCGGGCCGAGAAGCTCGAGGGCGACGAGGCGACCGGTGCGCGTATCGTGGCCAAGGCCGTCGAGGAGCCGCTCAAGCAGATAGCTGTAAACGCCGGCCTCGAGGGCGGTGTCGTCGTGGAGAAGGTAAAGGGCCTCTCGAATCCGGCCGAGGGTTTGAACGCCGCGACCGGTGAGTATCAGGACCTCTTCGCCAGTGGAGTCATCGACGCCGTGAAGGTGACGCGTTCCGCGCTGCAGAACGCCGCCTCCATTGCGGCTCTCTTCCTCACCACCGAGGCCGTGGTGGTCGACAAGCCGGAGGAGCACGCTCCTGCCGCTCCGACCCCGGGCATGGAGGACTTCTAAGGATTCCTCGGCCTCGCCGAGAATCAATTTGAAAGGGTGGGCGCGGGAATCTGCGCCCACCCTTTGTTTTGCCTGCGTATCGCTGCTCTCAGGAGATTCGAAGCTAGCGGGGCCGCCCAATTTCTCCATGGACGCATAATCTGTTGAGATAGTGGTTTTCGGCCCCGGAATCCCAGAGGTGCAGGATTGCGCGAGGAGTTCACTCGCATCAGCAGGTGGATTCCCACCTTCGGCAAACTCCACCCCTCTTCACGGAGGGCAATGCCAGGCCTCCTCGGGTTTCTTGCCGTGCTTCTTTCCGGCTGCCTGACAAACCAGTACAATTTCCTCAATTACGTGAATTCCTCCGGTGCGGACATGTATTTCAAGGTGCCCGCCAATTGGAGCGACTTCGGCCCGAGCACAGTCTTCTCAAGTGGAAACCAGAAAATCTCTCCCGGCCAGCTGGCTCAGCTGGAGTCGGGTGAATGGGCCAACATCTTCTACGGCCAGCACAATGCATCGCTCCGCGCGGTGACCGGCATCTTCTCCAACCACCCCTTTGGCATCGTACAGGCGACTAAATTGAACTCAGCGCAGCACACCACCTTCTCACTCTCCACGCTGCGTACCTTGTTGCTTCCGGTCGATCCGCTGGCTAAGACCAGCTCGGCAGGCGGGACGAGCTATTCGGCAAGCAGCTACAGCCAGTTCGTCACCAAATCCGGAATGCGTGGCTCCAAGATGGTGGTTCGGGTCAAGGAGGGCACTGGCGCCACGTCGGTGCTCGATCAGGTTGCCGAGGTGGACTCCTCCACCAGCTGGGTGTACTTGATCGGCGTTGGGTGTTCCGCGAAGTGCTACGGGCAGAACCGCGCCGTGATAAACGAGATTGTCAACTCTTGGAGTGTTAGGAGCAGATGATGGACGAACCAACCAAGGTTGGCGGGCCCGAAGACCGCCCCGACTTTATGCCCCAAGAGGTCATCGAGATGAAGACCCGGCCAAAGATGGCCGCCTGGGATCGGATGAAGATTCTCCTTGTGCTGCTGCTTGTCTTCACCTTCCTGACGGCCAGCGCGATGGGCCAGAATCCGCTGATGTCTGTCGGAGACGGGATCCGCCAAGAGACCTCGAGCGCATGGTGGCTGGTCCTTTTAATTGCCATCGAACTAATACGCCAGCTCCACTACCTGATCTCCGAACACTCTCCGGAATGGAACACCTTCTTCAGCGAGGTGATCTTCAAGAGCTTCAACGCTTCGTCGGAGAAGATGGACGACTGGACCAAATACCGCGTCTCACGGGCGCTAAAGATCATCGCAGTGTTGCTGGTCATCGATCTGGTGCTGGCCGCGCACTACCATCTCTCCGTCTTCACGGCTCTCTTCCAGGCGCCTGCCGCGTTCTTCTCGGCACTTCCGTTGCTGGCGCAGCTCGCATTTGCCTTCGTCTTCATCCTGCTGCAGTTCGTTGGCCTGTTCTGGTTCCTGTCCAAGGGCGGTGTTGACGTCTACTTCCCGGGTGACGTGAAGACCCGCTTTGCCGACGTCTGGGGCCAGGATGCGGTATTAGAGCGAATCAGGGAGAACATCATCTTCCTTACCGACCCCGAAACCATAGAGGCACACGGAGGCTACGTTCCAGGCGGCGTCCTGCTCTGGGGCCCCCCGGGAACCGGCAAGACGCTTATGGCCGAGGCCGTGGCCGGCGAGACCGAAACGCCCTTCGTCTTCGTCGACCCCGGAGCTTTCATCAACATGTTCATGGGCATCGGCGTGCTCAAGGTAAAGGGGCTCTTCCGAAAGCTGCGCAAGCTGGCCGTGCGCTACGGCGGGGTGGTGGTCTTCTTCGACGAGGCCGATTCGCTCGGAAGCCGGTCCATTCCGGTCCAGGCTGGGCCGCAGGTTGCCGGGGCGAGCCAGTTCTTCGGGCACGCTATGACCTGCAACGGGCTTAGCTATATCGATCCCAACACCGCCTCTCAGTTGCTCCGGGCGGGAGCGGGCGACGGGGTGGAGGCTCCGGGGTCCGGCCCGCGGCGAGGGATTCTCAACCGCGTGGTGGGTGGTTTCGGAGGCATGGGAGGCATGGGTGGAGACTCCGGCACCCTGCAGGCCCTTCTCACCGAACTTTCGGGCCTGAAGAAGCCGCGCGGCTTTTTCAACCGCACCATCCGCCGTTCGCTGGGCCTGAAGCCCAAGGATCCGCCCAAATATCGCATCCTGGTAATCATGGCCACCAACATGCCCGATTCGCTCGATCCGGCGCTGCTGCGGCCCGGGCGCATCGACCGCATCTACCGGGTTGGCTATCCGTCCAAGGCAGGGCGCATCCGCACCTATAAGGGATACCTGGACAAGGTCTCGCACTTCCTCACCGAGGACCAAATCGACCGGCTCGCCACCATCACTCCCTACGCCACCGGAGCGACGATCAAGGACCTGGTGAACGAGTCCCTTATCATCGCCATTCGCGACGGGCGTGACGCCGTCACTTGGCGTGACGTGATTCGTGCCAAGCAGCTGAAGGCGTTCGGCCCCCCTGACGACGTCGAGTACATCGAGCGAGAGCGTCACGCGGTGGCGGTGCACGAGGCCTGCCATGCGGTGGCGTCCGCCAAGGTCCGCAATCGCATGGCCATCGACATAGCCACCATCGAGAAGGCGTCCAACTTCCTCGGCGTCGTGGCGTCCATTCCCACCGAGGACCTGTTCACCAAATGGCGATCGGAGTACGAGGTGGACATAATGTCCGCTCTCGCCTCCTTGGCGGGTGAGCGGCTCTTCTTCGAGGGCGACAACTCCTCCGGGGTCTCGGGAGACCTGGAGGCGGCCACCGCGGTCGCCACGATGATGGAAGGTTACTGGGGTATGGGCTCCACTATCTCCTCTCATGCAGTGACGCAAAGGACGGGTACCGGCCCATCGCGGCCGACCGGCCGCGGGCCAGGCGGCCGTCGCGAAGACAAGCCCGTGCCGCAGGTGCTCTCGGACCGCATCGAGGCGAAACTGGACGAGCTATACCGCAGGGTTCGGGATCTCCTCGAGGACAACAGGTCAAGCGTCCTGGCTGTGGCGCACGCTCTCGAGAGCTACAAAACCATTACCGGCGAGGATATCGCAGCCATTATCGACGGACATCGCGGTCCCATCGTCGATGGCCGGGCGTACTCCGACCCTGAGTTCATGGCCGAGATCGAGCGTTACCACGACTCAGTCGTGGATGCGCACCGCCAGCATCGCCCGGTCGCGACCCCGCTTCCCGAGCCTCCGGCCGCATCCCAGGCGGGCGTGGTGGCTGCCCAAGCCGAGTTGAGCACAAGCGAGCTGGCGCTTGGCTCCGGACTCCCGATGTCGGCACCTGAGGACGAATGAAAGCCGGCGCTAACCATGCGGCGGCAATAGCAAGGAGTAGTTGATTGGCTGACATTTTCTTCCCCAAACTCGCGGCGACCGATGTCAACTACAAGCCCACCTCGGGCTGGTCGGTGCTCCACCTCTTCTGTAAAGCGGGTGCGTCGCTCGACCCGGCAGCGGTTGTAGCGACCTGCAAGGCGGCAACCGAGGATGGATACCAGGTCGTCCCCTTTACGGTTCTCGGGCACAAGGCCCGTGTCGGGTTCCTTGGCCTGGGTGAGAGCTTCGTCCGGCTGCGGGAGTGGCAGCGGGATCTTGAGCGCGCCGGGCTGGTCGTGGTCGACTCCTACGTCTCAATCACCGAGGTATCCGAGTACGCGGCGGGTATGCCCGCGGAGAAAAAGGAGCCGCGCCTGCACCCGGTGCTGCCGCCGGCAGGCATGTACAACATCTGCTTTTACGGAATGTCCAAGCGCCGCGAGGTGGGAGCGAATTGGTACCGCCTTCCCTACGAGGAGCGCGAGCAGCTGATGTATGGGCATGGCAAGTCCGGCCGGGCTTTCGCGGGCCGGGTCATCCAGCTCGTAACAGGATCAACGGGGGTCGACGACTACGAATGGGGAGTGACCCTGTTTGCGGCCCAACCGGATGATCTTAAGTCGGTGGTTTATACGATGCGCTTCGACGAGGCCTCCGCTATCTACGGCGACTTCGGGCCTTTCTACACCGGCATGATCGGAGACGTGGAGTCCGTGCTCGAAGCCTCGTTCTAAGGCGCGCCGTGGCACGCGGGTAAGGTTCTCATTGATGAATTTCGAGCTTGAGAATGCGGTCGTGCGACTCGAGGAGCTGCTCGCCCAGTTCCCCGCGGCAGCCGTCGGCTTCTCCGGCGGCATCGATTCGACCTATCTGGCCGCCGCCGCCGCGCGTGTTTTGCCAGGCCAAACAATTGCGGTGACGGCCGACTCACCTTCGCTGCCGCGTGACGAGCTGGAGGCGTGCGCGAAGCTGGCAGCCGAGCTCGGGATCGAGCATTTCGTGGTAAACACGCGCGAGTTTTCCAATCCCGCCTACCTGAAGAATGATGGGCTGCGCTGCTTCTATTGCAAGAGCGAGCTCATGGAGGCTCTTGCCCCCCTTGCCCAGGAGCGGAATGCGGTAGTGCTGCTCGGGGTCAACTCCTCCGACAAGGGCGACTACCGTCCTGGCCAAAGTGCCGCCAAGCATGCGGGTGCGCGCTTTCCCTTGCTCGAGGCGGGAATGACCAAAGAGATGATCCGCGTGCACGCGCGAACTCTGGGGCTGCCCAACTGGGACAAGCCTCAAGCGGCGTGCCTCGCCTCCAGGATCCCTTACGGGACCCCCATAACGCTTCAGACACTTTCAAGGGTGGAGCGGGCCGAACGTTACCTGCGCAGCTTGGGCTTCAGGGACATTCGGGTGCGCGATTACGGGGAGACGGCCAGGATCGAGGTAGGACGTGAGGAGCTGGTCGCCTGCGCCGAGTCCGCAGCCGCGGTGGATGCCGAGCTGAAGCGGTTCGGATACGATTACGTCACCTTGGACCTGGCCGGGTTCTCGTCAGGAAACCTGAACCGCGATCTGGCCAAAGGCGGCCACGGGTAATCTGCTAAGGCCAGGAATTCCGGCGTAGGATTGGGGAATGGCACAGATGCGAGTCAAGCTGATCTATCCGCCCGGATTGGTGACGAAGCCAATAATCGCGGTGCTTGCCAAGGATCACAATGTCCTGGCAAATATTCGTCGCGCGAGTGTGGACGAGGGGACTGGCTGGCTCGTGTGCGAGCTGGAGGGTGAGCCGGAAGCGCTCAAATCGGGCCTGAAGTGGCTGGAGGACTCAGGGGTTGAGGTCGAGTCGCTGGGGGACGTTGTCGAATCTTGAGACGCGTGGCGAGCTAATTGCGGTGCGCTCGCATACGTGTGCCGCTGAGGTGCTCCCAACGCATGCGGTAACTGATACGTCGCCTGGACGGCTCGAAGAATATGCAGCCGCCTCCGCAGCGCTTTGTCTCCAAGCCGCAGCTTATCCCGTTCCTGGCAAGATGCCGACAGCGACCGTCGCCCATTTGCCAATGGTAGGCCTGCGCGGAAAGTTAAGGCGTAGGGTAATTAGTCCTGTCGAGGAAAGGTCACCGAGATGGAGATCCCAAGAAGCACCTTGTTGAGGTGGGCCGAGACACTCGCCGGCTCGGCCGTCACAGGAATGGGCTTCAGCAAGAGCCTCTACGAGCGCGAGCGTTTTGATGAGATCATGCACGTGGCCGCGGAAATTCGCAGTGCTTCCGCCATTGCCGGCATCGGCTTCGAGGACGGCGCATCGGCGGATGAGATCGTCGACTTCTGGCGCTCGACCATTGGGGACGGGATACCGGGTTACGTGACCCCCAAGAGCACGGTGGCAGCGGTTGTGGGCAACGACGATGGCGAGATCCTGCTCGTCCAGCGCGCCGATTCGGGTATTTGGCTCTATCCGACGGGTTGGGCCGATGTCGGCTACTCGCCTGCGGAGGTCGCCGTGAAGGAAGTCCGCGAGGAGACCGGAATCGAGGTGGAGCCGGTGCGCCTGTTGGGTGTCTTCGACGGCCTCCGCCGTGGGTTCACCGCGGTCCCACTCTATTCGATGATGTTTTATTGCCGGGCAACAGGCGGCACCTTGAAGGCGCACCCGCTCGAGTGTCGTGACGTGGGCTGGTTCTCACGCGACAATCTGCCCGAGCCCATGATCAGACCGGAGCGTTGGGCGCCCATGGCCTTTCGGGCAATCGACGGCTTCGACAGCCCGACTTACTTCGATCCGGTGCGCGAGCCCTTCTGGTTCCAGGAAGGCGCCTGAGCGATCAGTCGATGTCACGGCGGATCTGGCGCAGATAGTCCTCCGCCTCTTCCGCAAGATCGCTCGCCAGGCCCGTAGGGTCGGTGGAGACGTACTCCTCCAGCCCGAGTGCCTCGTCTTCCTCCTCCTCGCCTTCAAGGCGTGAGAGGTAACTGAAGACCTCGTCGTCTGACTCCATGATCTTTGCGATCGCATCCTCGTACTCCGCAACCGCGGAATCGAACTCATGTGCGTCGAGATCCAGCTTGAAGAGCTCGGCAACTTTTGCCACCAGCGACTGTGCCGCCTTGGGAGACGGAGTCTGAGCCAGATAGTGAGGGACGCTCGACCAGGCAACAGCGAGCGGAATGCCGAGATTCTCCACCTCCACCTGCACGCTCCCCATGATGGTCGTAGGACCCGTGTAATGGTCCGGCATGAGGCCCAAAGAGCGCATCAGCCGCGGAGCGTTGGATCGGACGGTTGTCTCGGCGGCAACATTGTGCGGGGCGTGGACTATCTGCCCGCCAAGGAAGATGACCTCTTCGGGGTTGAGGCTACGGATGGCCTCGACCGCCAGCGCGGCGTAGCTTCGCCATCCCACGCGGGGCTCGAGAAAACTGAGCAGCACGATCTCCCGCCCGCTCGTCTTGTCACGCCCCAGGAAAATGTCGATGGTCGGCCAATCCACCATACGCTGGGTGCCTGTCTGAGAGACGAAGGGACGGGCGTCGTCATAGCTGACGTAGTTGTCCACATCGATCTCGGCGACTTTCTCCGCGTTGAAGGCATCCCTCATAAAGCTGAGGGCCAGGAATCCGGAGCGCGCCGGATCGTCCTCACCGTCGAAAACTGCGATGAGCAGGGGCCGGACCGGCTTTGGAGGGCGACGTGCGAACCAGCGGATCTCAGCCATACATACCAACATAGCGCGGCTCGCCGGAGCGTCCCGAAAAACGCCGGCCATTCGCTTGGGCCCTTGGCCGACCGGCTTGTTCGTCAGGCGTCGTGCTGCAGCCGGAGACCGAGTGAGGTCACCTGGTCCTGCCGATATCCGAGTGAGGCGTAGAAGGCAAGAGCCGAATCGTTTCCCTCCCTAACCTGGAGGTTGATCTTGGGACATCCTCTGAGGCGGAGCAGTTCGGCAGCATGCGACATCAGCGCGGACCCGACTCCTCGTCGTTGCCGGCTTGGCAGACATGCGAGGTAGTTGATCCAGCCACGGTGCCCGTCGTAGCCGGCCATCACCGTGCCGATCACGGCCGACGAGTCTTCGGCCACGAGGAATCCCCAAGCGGAATCCTCCGTTTTGCGCCGGATGTCGCGCCAGGGATCGTTTTGGGGCTTGACCAGGCCGCAAGCGGTCCACAGCTCCACCACGCTTTCGCCATCGGCGGGCTTGAAGGTTCGGATTCGCATCGGGAAAGGGTAGCGGTGGACCACGGTCGGTGTCAACCACGTAGCGGAGGACCCTACGGGAGCCTTCGTTTTGGTAGGGAAGCCGGTCGGCGGGTGCTTAGATGAACTCCATGCAAGACGAGATGGTCATCGAAGAGTTGCTCGAGACCGGCGAAGAGGCGTTGTCGCAGCTGAATGAGCTCATTCCCCAGCTCTCGCGCTCCGCCTCGCCACTGACCGAGGAGGCATTGGGCCGCATCGTCTCCGACCCGGACGTGCATCTCTTCGTCGCAAGGCACGACGGCCGCACGGTTGGATCGCTGACTCTGGTCATCTTCCCCATTCCGACCGGTAGCCGAGCCATCATCGAGGACGTCGTGGTGGACGGAGCCGCTCGCGGTTCCGGTATCGGAGAGAAGCTGGTGTCCCATGCACTGGCTGTCGCGGCGAATGCGGGTTCGAGAACCGTTGACCTGACTTCACGTCCCGACCGGGAGGCGGCAAATCGGCTCTACCAAAGAATCGGATTCCGGCTGAGGAGGACGAACGTCTACCGGTATCAGCAATGATTGGCCCGGCCGCCACCGAACCACTTCCACGAGGGCTAAAGGCGGTGGTGGGCAAAAGGCACGTCAGGCTGGCTTGGCGAAACGAGGCAGGTGGACTGACCTTCGAGGTCGGTAACCGGCCCCGGTCACTGTTTATCAAGTGGGCGCCCTGTTCGAGCGGAATCGATCTCCGTGCCGAGCTTGTGCGGCTGGAATGGGCGTCCAGCTTCGCTGCCGTGCCCAAGGTTGCCGGATACGGAGAGGATGCTGATGGAGCCTGGTTGGCGACCGAGGCCGTCCCCGGCGAGAGCGCGGTGTCACGCGCCAATTTGGAGCGGCCCGAGATGGCGGTGCGCGCGATGGGCGAGGGACTGCGTCGGCTCCATGACGCGTTGCCGCTCGGCGGCTGCCCCTTCGATTGGTCGTTGGAGGGCCGTGTGCTCGAAGCTGAGAGGTTGCATGCCAGAGGCGCTCTCGATCTTTCCAAATGGCATCCGGAGCACCGCGGGTTGGCCGCCCAGGATGTGATCGAACGCTTGAGGGATGCTCCCAAGGTGGACAGGCTGGTGGTTTGCCACGGAGACGCCTGTGCGCCCAACACTCTTCTGGACGCCAAGGGAAAGTTCCTCGCCCATGTTGACATGGGTTCGCTGGGGGTCGCGGATCGCTGGGCGGATCTGGCGGTGGCCACTTGGAGCACGATCTGGAATTTTGGCGACGGATTCGAGCGCGCCCTGCTCGAGGCGTACGGAGTTGAATCTGACCCGGAGCGCTCAGCCTATTACCGGCTCTTGTGGGCCTCTCATAATGGGAGGATCCCCGGAGTAAGCCGGGTCTGACCCTTTTCATGGGACTGGCTCAGTGCCTTGTCGCAGATGTGTCGGCCCGGCTTTCCTCCGGAGATATGCACCAGCCGGTCGGACGGA
>JAJYNL010000055.1 GCA_021786375.1 Actinomycetes bacterium | reverse complement strand
TTCACTCCGCCAAGGCGGCACTCGCTCTCACCATGGTGACGCTCGGACCAATCGAACACGTCCTTCCTCACGAGCGTGTCCTGGTCTCAGATGCCTGAATCAACCCACATATATGCCGGGAGACTCGCTTTTGGAGGAGACGCGGCAGGCGGGTGGGGGCGTAGCTCGCGGCGGTCATTGCAGCCACGAAGTACGCGCGTGTGCGAGTGGTTCTTGCTGTCGGGGAAGCTGGTGCAAGAAGGTATGTGGACCAAAGCGCCCTGGTCAGCTCCGGGCTCGGGGGCGCTTCGGCCTTTGAATTGTCCGCCTATGGTCCCAACGCCGGCCGAGTGGGCTTGGAGGCATCTCCTGCCTCTCGCGATGCCGGTCGCCGCCTACTGCGACACCATGAAGCATGGATCAGAGCTGGCGGCCTTGGTGCGCATCTGATCAAATTTTCTCGGCGTCGCCCGGCATCTGCGTAAAACCGAGTCAATCGTCGCTTTTGGGCCTGGTGCCGTGACCGATACGTGCCGGGCGGCGGGGCCGGCCTACAGGTGATCCACCGAGGGAGGTGTTGGTCCGTGTTCGTCCGCGCGTTGGCCGAATTCGGCGTAGGCCTGGTGCAGGATTTGTGCAACCTCGGCTCGCGAGAATTGAGGAGGCAGCTGGGCGGCATCGCTAAGCATGCGTCGGACAGCGGTTCCCGAAAGATGAAGATGGTGCTCGGCCCCATGTGGGCAGGTTCTTCGAGAGGCAACCTGTTCGCAACGCTTGCAGTAGAAGGAATGCTCGAACTTGAGCACCTGGATGCCGAGCGCGGACGGGTCTATTATGTCGAAGATCTTTTGCGACGCGTAGGTCTCGTAGAAGTCTCCCACGCCGGCGTGATCGCGTCCCACGATGAAGTGGGTGCAGCCGTAATTCTTCCTGGCGATCGCGTGCAGCACAGCCTCTCGCGGCCCCGCGTACCGCATCGGCGCCGGATAGACGCCTAGCAGCACCCGTGACGACGGGTAATAGTTCTGCAGCAGCGCCCTATAGGCCGCCATACGTGTTCCGGCCGGGATGTCGTCGGCCTTGGTGGCTCCTACCAACGGGTTTAGGAACAGCCCATCAATGATTTCGAGGGCCACCTTGTGCAGGTATTCGTGGGCGCGGTGAACCGGGTTGCGGGTTTGGAACGCAACGATGCTCCGCCACCCGCGCTCGGCGAAGATACGCCGTGTGTCGTTGGGTTTGTAGTACTCGGTACCGCGATATCCCCTAGGCATGACGTGGAAGGAGAGGCTTCCTGCCACGGCGAGGGGGCCTTCCTTGAGCAGGGCGGCCACGCCCGGATGGGAAGTAGAGGTCGTGCCGTACACGCGGTTCGCCTCGGTGTCCAGGTCGACTTCGAACACCTCGGCTATCTCGAGAGTTGCTAGGTGGACTCCTTTGGACTTGAGCCGAACTCTCCGGTGCTTTGGCGCGAGAGACCTAGCGGGTAGTTGCAGTGTTATCGGAATTGGCCAGAGCTCCCCGGAGGGAAGCGACATGTCCTCCACCACTGTTTTCCATGCAAGCTGGTCCATAAAGCCTGTGAGCGGGGAGTAGGCGCCAAGGCCGATCATCTCCAAGTCGCCCAAGGCGCGCGGCGAGCACTCCACATCGAGATCGGTGGACTTGGGTGCATCGGGTGCTACTAGATCGAAGTGCGTCAGCTCACCGCCGTGCGGCAATGGTAGCCATGGCCAGGGGGTCGTGTTCATGATGGGGTCCTTGCTACTGTCGTAAACTGTCGCTCACGCTGTCTAGTCGAGGTCGCATTCATCGCACGCCCCCCGGCGATCGAGTATCGGAGTTCGTCCAGATCCCACATTCCGTGCGCGCCTGTCCCTCGAAGCGGCCGGCGCGCGGATCCTCGCCTGCCCTGACGGCTCTTGTGCAGGGCCAGCACCCCATGGACAGGAATCCCTCGAGATAAAGTGGGTGCAGGGGAAGATCGGTCTCCTGCCGGTAGGCTTCCAGATCCTTTCGGGTCCAGGCGAAGAGGGGGTTGATCCGGACCGGATCGCCTTGCTCCACTTCCTCCAGCACTCCACGGGTCGCGGCGGAGTCCCTGGTACGCGCGTTGAGCAACGCTGGAATCTTGCGCCGGGCCAGGTAATCGTAAAGCGGGGCAACCTTTTTTATCGCGCAGCAGCGCTGAGGGTCGGACAGGTATAGCGCCTCCGCGCCACCGTCACCATCAAGGGTGACAAACTGAGCCTGTCCGTAGCGGTTCTTGAGCAAGTCCCAAAAGTCGAGCGTCTGCGGGAAGTGATAGCCGGTATCGACAAAGAGGACCTCTCCGGAGAATCCTGCATTGACCGCCACGTCTATGAGCACGCTGCCCGAGATGTTCAGGCCGGTCGTGATGGCCAGTCCTGGATGGTGCG
Source organism: Actinomycetes bacterium (assembly GCA_021786375.1). Lineage (GTDB taxonomy): Bacteria > Actinomycetota > Acidimicrobiia > Acidimicrobiales > Acidimicrobiaceae > Acidithrix. The sequence continues at coordinate 1,703 of JAJYNL010000055.1, read as the reverse complement.
CCAGCGCCCATTCGATGCGCGCCCGTGTCGCCTCAAGCAATTCGTTCACCGAGTTCTCCCTTCGAGCGCAGGAGTTCGAGCACCCGGTCCACGCATTCCGTAAGCGCCATTTCCGAAGTATCCAGCATCAGCGCTGGATGCTCGGGCGTCTCATAGGGGTCATTCACGCCGGTCAGTCCTTGCAGTTCGCCACGTGCGGCTTTGGCGTAAAGAGCCTTGGTGTCGCGGGCCCGCAGAACCTCCAAAGGCGCATGCACGAACACCTCGAGTCCTTGCTTGGACGCCTGGAGGGCCTCTGCGCGAGAGTCCCGGTATGGGCTTATGGCTGATACCAGGGCGGTGACGCCATTTCGCGTTAGCAGGTGGGCGATATAGCCGAGGCGGCGCACCTGCAGGTCGCGGTCAGCTCGCGAAAAGCCCAGGTCAGGAGAGATGAATGAACGGATCTCGTCGCCGTCAAGGATCTCGACCGGGATGCGCCGGCTTTCCAACTGGCCGGCGACGGCGCGCGCGATCGTCGTCTTGCCCGCGCCCGATAGGCCGGTGAACCAGACCAGAGGGGCGTGAAGCTGGTTAGTCATGCTTGGAGGGCTCCTTTGCTTTTGTGGAAGTCGGCTAATCGGTGCGTCGGTCTCGAGGCACGCGGGACGGAGGGTGATGTCGCCCTGTGACTGCAGCGATAAAGGCTTCGCAGTGTGGACTCGCGGTGGGGCCAGTCAATTCCTGAGGGGGCGACGCCGTTGTCCTTAAAGGCTGCGCGATCCGACCGGAGCTGCTCGAAGACGACACGATCCTCGGCCGTTATCGTTGCTAGAAGTCTGTCGGCAAGGCCCTTCGCGAAGGCCGGAGCCGCTCCACTGCTCGAGACGGCTAGCAGCAGTCCGGGATGGGCTTCACGTACTGACACGTGGTAGAAATCGCAGGTCTCGGGCTCGTCGACCGTATTGAGAAGAAAGCCGAAGCGCCGGGCGTAGGTTGCCAAGAGCCGGTTCATGGCTTTGTTCCGGTCGACGGCTATGACAACTTGCGCGTCGGCCAGGTCTGAGCCGGAGGGCATCCCGCTCTTCCGCCACTTCAGCATCTTCTCGCATTCCCGGCAGTGCTCGGACCCGAAGGCAACGATCTCGGCATTTTCGGCTGCTGCTGCGACTATTCGTCGATGCCGCTCAATGCCTGAACCCACGACGGCGATCTTGCGCCCATTCAGGAGGAGCGAGATGATCACTTCGTAACCTCCAGTGCACGCCGACGGCGCCTGGGGGCCGGCTTCAGGTCGTCGCGTCGGGCGAGGCCGGTTCTCGTGGCGAATGTGCCAAAACGCTCGTCGCCGTCACGGTTAGCAAGGAAGAGGGAAAGCAATCGCCGCAATGTCGGGATTATCTCATCGCGGTCGACATCCTCCGCAAACAGCGCGCTTAGCCGTCGCCCGTTCGAGGTATCTCCCAAGTACATGTCGTAAGATCTTTTCGTTCGTCCGACCAGGCCGATTTCCCCCAGGTAGGGTCGGGCGCAGCCGTTAGGACAGCCGGTTATGCGGACTTCCAAGGCCAGGTCGGGTACTCCCAGGGACGACAGACACAAAGACAGCTCTTCGAGCAGTTCTGGCAGGTAGCGCTCCGACTCAGCCAGTGCCAGCCCGCAAGTGGGCAGCCCGACGCAGGCAAAGGACTCTCTTTGCAGCGGTGTAAGCATGGAGTCCACCG
>JAJYNL010000107.1 GCA_021786375.1 Actinomycetes bacterium | reverse complement strand
GGCAGCACGGGAAAGAGAACCGCTAGCCCCACCGCCGTAGCCAGAACGTTCAGGTCGATGTGCCCGGCCGCCTCGGGTATGCCGACGACCGCCGACGCCACCGCGGCTATGGGCATCGTCAGCGAGAGCCCCGCAACGCCATCGAAACGATCACCGATGCTCTGGGTGAAAAGAACGTAAGCACCCCATCCGACCCCCGCGAAGGCTGCAAACCCGATGCCGGGCAGGTTCATCCTCCCCTGCCAGGGCTGGGTCAGAGCCACCACCCCGACAAGCGCCAGCGCCGGCCATACGAGCGCCTTTTTTCCCTGGCCGCGCACGGCGGCGATGGTCATCGGTCCCAGAAACTCGATGGCGACGGTGGTGCCAAGCGGTATTCGCGCGATCGCCGCCATGAACGCCGCTGTTGCCAGGCCGTTCATTATTCCCAGGGCGAGCAGCGGGGCAAGGTCGCCCTTACGCACGCTGCGCAGCGGTGGCCTGCTCCAGGCGACGAAGATCAGGGCGCCTGCGGTGATCCGAAGCCACGCGGTTCCGGCCGGGCCAACGGTCGCGATGAGATGCACGGAAAGGGCGGAGCCGAGCTGCACCGAGAACATCGACGCCAGCGCCATTCCCCAGGGTGGAACTCGGGGCGGCACAGCCCTGCTGGTCACTCCTGGTTCCGGAATTCTCTCCAGTCGCCTATCTCCGCGAGACGGCGCCTCTGCTGGCGCGCGGCGCCGACATCGAGACCGCTGCCGCGCTCCTCGAGATGGCCGATGACGCGCTCGCGGTGCTCCGTGGGATTGTGGTCGTCGTACTTGAACTTGGCATCCACGGCGATTATCTCCAGCCTGGCGCCACGGATCCCGGCGAGCATCTTCCCGTAGGGCTCAGAGTCCACGCCCAACTCGGCGTGGCCGCCTTCTGGCTGGAAGGCACCGAGCTGGGCCGCAAGGATCTCCACCTTGCCCTGCGGGTCATCCACCACGGTCGGCCTGCAGGTGAACTGCACGGCGGCGTAGTAGCTAGTGGGCACGCCGTCCTCGTCCGGCCCACCCGCCTTGGCCCGCCAGTAGCTGGGGATGTAGGCGTAGTCGCCGAATATGGCCAGGCGAACCTCGGCCGCGGCCTCCAGATGTGGCCAGACCGGATTCGCATTGGCCAGGTGGAGGAGTAGCTCTTCTCCCGCGACCGTGAAGTGCGTGGGCACAAGGACAGGGGCAGAAGCAGGGTCGAGGTTGTTCACGGCAAGGACACCGAAGTGGCCGGATACGGCAAGCCACTCCTGCCACTCCCTCTCGCCGAGTGTGGCGTCCCATGGGCGGATGAGCATGTCAGTCTCCTTGCTCGGTTGGATTGGCGATGATCCTGTGGGCGACTCTCACTTGGGGGCCGAGCACGCTGACATGCCTGATCAGGTCGTCGGCTGCCTCCTGCAGCGCATCGTCGGACATCGGCCCGAGCGCGTCGATCACGAAGAAGGCTGCGCCGGTGTCCTCGCGGAGCCGCGTGCGGTAGGCCTGGCGCCAGTTCCAGCGCCGGCAAGTGACACCGGCTTGGTCGCGCCAGACGACCTCTCCCGGGTCCGGGTGCTCGACGACCACCTCGCCGCCGGCCACGGTGTCGAAGCTCTCATCCCCGGTGGCACGGACCAGCCGCGGCGCGCCGGCGTATCCGCTCAGGTCCTCCCCTCCCACCGGAACCCGGTGCAGGAGCGAAATCGCGTTGTAGATGTCGGTCAGCCGGTTCACCCGAGGCAGTCCGGATTCGCAGCGGCGCAAGAGGGCCTCCAGCGAGTTTCGCGTCCGCTGTGGCTTGGCGCCGAAAGCGCGGTAGGCATCCCGCCAGGCGGCCACATGAGGAATCTCCTCCGGAGTGCTGTCACGCAAGGCTTCTCGTGCGGCGGCCTCGGCGGCCTTCAGGAGCGCTTCGCTCTTGTCGTCACCCGCTCCGGGCACTATGCCCTCGGCCGCAATCAGCATTGCGCGATAATCTCCGCGCAGCTCGAAAACTTCGGGAGCCACATGGCCGCCCTCGAGGAACGCGCCGAGCTCCTCATGGCCAAGCATGGGATTCCTCCGTCCTCGGTGTTGCTCCGACGCCGGGCTCGAAGACGCACAACGAGAACCAGGCTCGCGCGGCGCCCCAATTGGCGTAGGAATGGTCCTCGTCGCCTGGGAAGGAGACCGCATCCCCCGCCTCCAGTTCATGGGTTTCACTCCCAACCGTGACCGACATGGCGCCCTCATGTAGCTGGATCAGCTCCATGGTTCCAGGCGTATGCGCCTCGCTCTCGTGGCTGTCGCCCGGTTCGAGCGTCCACTCCCATAGCTCGACGACGTTCGGGGGCCGGGTGCCGGCGACGAAGACTCCACGGCCACCGTGGCCGCCTTTCCACAGAACTGCACCGTGACCCTGGCGCGTCACCTTCACCGGCTTGGGCTGAGGAGGCTCAACGAGGGCAGGAAGCCCCACGCCAAGGGCGTCGCTTATGCGGAGCAGGATGCCCACGCTCGGATTGGTGACGCCCTGTTCGACATTGATGATTCCGCGCCGGCTGACGCCTGCGGCGTCCGCCAGCTGATCGAGCGTCCAACCCTTGGACTGCCGCTCGTTCTTGACGCGTGCACCGATTGCGGACGCGAGGGAGGCCGTGATCTCATCCATCAGTGCACTATCTTACCCTATAAGTGCACTTGCCCTCCGCCGATCAGGGCTCGAAATGCAGGCAGCTTCCCCGCGGGGCGAGGGGACCAAAAGAGGCGATTGGCCGGCCTCGGCCGACTTCGCTGGAAGCCTGCCAAGGATGTGCGCGTCGCGGTGGCAGCGCAACCGACAACTCAAGGCGCGTAGGCGAAAACAGCGCTCAGCGGATTTCGGCCGGCCGTCGAGCGCGGATGATCGCCGAGGCCGCATGGGAGTGGACTTTATGCGTTTCCCTAATCTCGATGTCGACGAATCCAGCCCCTTCGAGGAGCTCCGCATACTCCTCGCGCGTCAGCGCCCCCGCGATACAGCCGGTCCATTGCTCCATGTCGAGCCGCGTCGCCTCGTCCATGTGCGGATCCGCGACGACATCGCTGACGGCGAAGGTCCCGCCCGGACGCAGCACTCGCAGGGCCTCACCGATAACAGCGCGCTTGTCGGTGGACAGGTTGATCACGCAGTTCGAAATCACAACGTCCACCACGGAGTCCTGCAACGGGATCCGCTCGATCTGGCCCTTGAGAAACTCGACATTGTCAACGCCGGCCTCCGCCGCGTTGCGCCGTGCCAGCTCGAGCATCTCGTCGGTCATATCGACTCCGTACGCCTTGCCCGCCGGGGCGACGCGCCGGGCGGAAAGGATCACGTCGATCCCTCCGCCGGAACCCAGGTCCAGCACGACTTGCCCGGGCTGGAGCTCGGCCACGGCCGTTGGATTGCCACATCCGAGCGAGGCGGCCGCGGCCGCTCCGGGCACGGCGCCCAGCTCGTCGGAGTCATAAAGCCCGGACCCGAACACGGGGCCCTCGTCGGGGCCGCAACACGAGCCTCCTTCACCAACAGCAACCGCCAGGTCGGCATACCGCCGACGCACCGACTCTGTGATTTCGGGATTCCCCACCTCTGCCTCCACCATGAAGTGCAACCGTATATCGACAGTTATCAATATAATGTGCCGGGCCGGAACGCGCTTTGCAACCGTTCCTAAACACGGCGCGATAGTGAGTATCGCTCAGTGGGTGGCCCCGGCCGGTCCTGGGCCACCTGGCGTCCTTCGCTTCCGGTAGGCACTGCGGTCTTACTGCCACCGCTCCTCGGGTGCTTCGTGGGCCCATGCGGTGGTTGCCTCCTGCCCGTCCTTGGCACTGGTTGCCTGGTACTTGGCGGCTCGGCCAGACCGGCAACTGGGGCTGGTTCGGGCCACCCGGTGGAGACAGGTGCGGTTGCTCCTTCGTCATCCTCTGGTGAGGTCCGAGCGCACATGCCCCGTCGCCGGGCTCGCTGCCCACTGGCGGTACGGATGCTTGTTGAGGACTCCACGAGCGAGGCCGGGTTTGCCGCGGCGTTGAGGTCCCGGCGCTCCACCACGATGGTGCCGACTCCTGGATCGCCTAGCAGCCCGAGCAACTTTGTGCGGTGGCCGCCCAGGCCGGAGCCGACCTCGGCCACGACCTTCGTCGGAGCCAGTCC
>JAJYNL010000112.1 GCA_021786375.1 Actinomycetes bacterium | reverse complement strand
CAACTGGTGGGCAGGCACCGGCGCCACGCCGGCGTGGAACCGGCGCCACGCGCTCTGGCGGCTCACGCCGTTCGCCTTTGCCCACGCAAGACAGCTTCACGGCCACGATCATCCGAGGACCCTGTGACAGTCATGCTCGAGGGGAACAGAATCACGCGAAACCGTCAACGGTTGGCAACCCCTCTTTAGACTGGCAACATGGAGTTTCGACGCATAACCGGGCTTCCCCCTTACGTCTTCGCGATCATCGACTCGATCAAGCAGGACCTGCGCAGGCAGGGAGCTGACGTCATCGACCTGGGATTCGGCAACCCGGACATCCCCTCACCCGAGCTGGCGGTGACAAAACTCACTGAGGCGGCACACAACGGCCGAAATCACCGCTACTCCTCTTCCAAGGGGATTCCCAACCTGCGAAAGGCGGTGGCGGCGCTCTATATGCGGCGCTATGGGGTCGAACTCGATCCCGATACCGAGGTGGTCACGACAATAGGGGCCAAGGAGGGCCTAAGTCACCTCATGTGGGTGCTGCTCGGCCCCGGTGACGCGGCACTGGTTCCATCCCCCTCCTATCCCATCCACATCTGGGCGCCTCTATTCGCCGGTGCCGACGTGCGGCAGGTCGGCCTTGGTGGCGTCGGCTCATCGCCCGAGGCATTCTTTGCCAACCTAACCGAGGCCTACGAGTCGACCTGGCCCAAGCCGCGGGTGATCGTGCTCTCGTTCCCTCACAACCCCACCACCATGTGCGTAGACCTCCCCTGGATGGCGAGGCTGGTGAGCTTCGCACGCGAGCACGGCATCGTCCTGGTGCACGACTTCGCCTACTCCGATACCGCCTTCGACGGTTTTAGGCCACCAAGCATCCTCGAGGTCCCCGGGGCCAAGGAGGTGGCGGTGGAGTTCTACACCTTGACCAAGTCCTACTCCATGGCCGGCTGGCGCGTGGCCTTCATGGTCGGCAATTCTGACGTGGTGGCGGCCCTGACCAAGTTGAAGAGCTATCTCGACTACGGAACCTTCCAGCCCATCCAGATCGCAGCGACGGTCACCCTGAACGAGGCCGAGGAATACCCCCATTTCGTGAACCAGCAGTACTTGCACAGGCGTGACGCCCTTTGCGACGGCCTGGCGCGAATCGGTTGGGAGATCGAAAAGCCGAAGGGGACCATGTTCGTCTGGGCCCCGATTCCTGAGCCCTACAGCGAGATGGGATCTCTCGAATTTTCCAAGATGCTGGCAACCGAGGCGCTGGTCGCGACCAGCCCGGGTGTCGGATTCGGTCCCGGCGGCGAAGGTTACGTTCGCTTCGCCCTGATCGAAAACGAGCAGCGCATTGCCCAAGGTGTGCGCAATCTGCGCCGCGCCCTAACCAAACTCTGATCGCGACGCCCTTGCACCGGCGGTGAAAAGGTGTCGGGTATCGGTGCGACGCGGCGCTCGCATGCCTGGGCCCAGGCCATGGCGAACGCCTGATTCGAGCGGCCCAGGCCGAGCGCAGGAGCGCAGTAGGGAAAACCGTGTGTGTCCGGTACCGATAGCCGGCTGTTCGTTTGGCTAGACGGCCCGGCCTGGCTCGTCGGGAGCGATCATGAGGACCAACCGTTCGGCGCTACCTCCGACGGTGGTACCAGTACTCGTGTATCCGGATGTTCGAGCCGCGGTGGCTTTCCCGAGCGCGGCCTTCGGTTTCGTGGAGCGGACTCGGATCGGCGAGAACCACCGGGCTCAACCGGCCGTGGGTGAGGATGGGGCGCTCATCGTGGTGGATGTGGGAGCCGGCCGCCGTCCACCGCAGGCCGGCGGGTTCGCCGATCTGGTTAGAGTGCGCGTGGGCGACGTCGAGGCGGCGTTCACTTGCGCCTGCGAACGCGGTGCCACCGTCCTCGAGGCTCCGGTCGACAGGGAGTTCGGCGAACGGGAATGCACGCTTGAGGACGGTGGCGGGCATATATGGAATCTCGCAGAGGCGATGGTGAACGCGGCCCCCGAGGAGATCGGCTGCGAGACGGTCAGCCAGTGGCCGGCATATAAAGCCAGCTGAGGGATCGACGGCCGGGCTCGGCAGGGTCGGGGAAGAAGCGGAAATCTGCCCGTAACCTTGAGCGGATAACCTGATTCGCGTGACCCGCTTCCTGATGAGAATCTGGCTGGAGGACCGGCCCGGAGCCCTTGGCGCCGTCGCGTCCAGGATCGGCTCGGTTCGTGGCGACCTGGTTGGCATCGAGATCCTGGAGAGAGGAGGCGGCCGGGCGGTCGACGAGATCGTGGTGGAGATGCCGGACCCCGAGCTTCTGCAGCTGCTGGTACGGGAGGTCCACGAGGTCGATGGCGTCGAGGTGGAGAGTGTCAGAGAATTGGACACGCCGCGCGACGTACGTCTGGATCCCTTGGAGATCAGCCTGAGGATGCTTGACCGTGAGAGCCCCGAGTCGGTCGCCGAAGTGCTTTCAGAACAGATGCGCGAGATGTTCGAGTTCACCTTCGCGGCCGTGGTCGATGCCGACGGCGAGGCAATTGTTGCCGCCGCCGGGGATTCCCCGGAACCCGCCTGGCTGGCCGCGTTCGCACGGGGGGGAGCGCTTCTCAACGGGAACACGGCCTCGGCGGGATCGGACGAGGAAATGGTCGTCTTCGGCCTCGGCTACCGGAATTGGAGCTTTGTGGCGGCCCGGCACGAACTTTCCTACCGGGCTCTGGAGCGCTCGCAAGCCTTCATGCTCTGCTCCATTGCCGGCAGGTACTGCAACGTCCTTGCCGGCCTCAGCCCCAGCTCCGCCCGGCGCTAGATCGAGAAGTCCTCGCCCGACCACACTCCGTTGCGATCCGGCCGTATCTGGGATGCGGAGGTGTGCCCCACGAGGGTGGCCTCCAGATCGTCGACCCGGTTTACCAGGGTGGCAAGGCTGCGTCCCAGTAGGTCCGGCAGAATGGGATCGGTGTCGTCGTCGGACCTCTTGCCGTTGCGCCGAACGTGAGCTTGCGAACGGCTCACCACCTGCCCGGGAATTCCCACCACAACGGAGTTGGGAGGTACGTCCTTCACCACCACGGCATTCGCGCCCACCCGGGAGTCGTTCCCAACCATGATCGGCCCGAGGATCTTGGCTCCGGCCCCGATGATCACCCGGTCACCGATGTCGGGGTGACGCTTGCCGGGATTGATTCCGCGGCCCCCGAGGGTGACGCCATGGTAGATGGTCACATCATCACCAATCGTCGCGGTCTCACCGATCACAACGCCCAAGGCGTGATCGATGAAGAGACCGGCGCCGATGGTGGCACCGGGGTGGAGATCCACGCCGGTGAACCAGCGCATCGCAAAACTGATGGCCCGAGCAGCAAACTTCTGGTCCCGAACCCACAGCCAGTGCGCCAACCGGTAGCCCCAGATGGCGTGCATCCCTGGATAGAAAAGGAGTATCTCCAGCGGGTTTCGCGCCGCCGGATCGCGGGCCATGGCGGCCCTGATATCTCGGCGCAGGGTTTCGAGCATGCTATTCCCCCAGATCGGCAAATAGGGCGGTGCTGAGGTAGCGCTCTCCAAAGGAGGGGATGATCACCACGATCAGCTTGCCCTGATTCTCGGGTCGCTTGGCGACTTTTACCGCTGCGGTAATCGCCGCTCCAGAAGAGATCCCGACCAGTATTCCTTCTTCACGCGCGGAGCGCCGCGCCATAGCGAAGGCATCGTCGTTCGCGACGGTAATGACCTCGTCCACTACGTCTGCGCTGTAGTTCTTGGGAATGAAACCGGCGCCGAGACCTTGGATCGGGTGGGGCCCCTTCTCCCCGCCGGATAGGACCGGCGATGCGGCCGGCTCCACGGCGATGATCTGCACCGAGGGCTTCCGCTCCTTCATGACCGAGCCGATGCCGGAGATGGTCCCGCCGGTGCCCACGCCGGCTACGACGACGTCCACTTGGCCATCGGTGTCCGCCCAGATCTCCTCGGCGGTTGTGCGGCGGTGCACCGCCGGGTTGGCCGGGTTGTCGAACTGCTGTGGCATGTAGTAGCGCTTGTCGGAGGCGGCCAGCTCCTCAGCCTTGGCTATGGCTCCGCCCATCCCCTGGGCACCAGGGGTGAGGATCAGCTCGGCCCCGTAGGCACGAAGCAGCATACGGCGCTCGTTGCTCATGGTCTCAGGCATTGTGAGTACGCAGCGGTACCCGCGAGCTGCGCAAACCATGGCGAGGGCGATCCCGGTGTTGCCACTCGTCGGCTCGACGATGATGGTATCCGGGCCGATCAGGCCTGCCTCTTCGGCGGCCTCGATCATGGCCAGGCCGATTCGGTCCTTGACGCTGTGGGCCGGGTTGTAGAACTCGAGCTTGGCCGCCACGGTTGCACCGGCGCCCTCGGTCACCTTGCGAAGTTTGACCAGAGGGGTGCCGCCGATGAGCTCCGTTACATCTTCCGCGATCTTCATATTTCCTCCTCGGGCGGTTCAACACTCCAACCTACATGTGAATTCCGACTTCCTATATCGGATTTTGCCACACGCTGGGACATGTTGGCGACCAAGGGGCGTTCGAGGTTTATCGCGCCCCTTCGGCTAGCGTCTCGGGCACCAGCCGGCCGAGGTAGCGGCGATAGAGCTCGCGCCTCGACCGGGCGGCGGACGCCGAACCTTTGGGGATGAATTCGCCGGAGGGAGATGGGAAGGGCACCTGGTCCATGGAGGGGAAGAGCCGGGCGGAGAGCCCGGCCATCAGCGCGGCGCCGAGCGCCGTTGCCTCCGGTGTGCCGGATCGGTGCACCCTCATCTGCAGCTGGTCGGCCTGGAGCTGGCAGAGAGCCTCCGAGCGGGTCATCCCTCCATCGACCATCAGGTACTCCAGGTTGGTGCCGATGGCCGTCTCTATCGCCTCGACCACCTCTTCAACCCGAAGGGATATTCCCTCCACCGCCGCACGGATCAGCTGGTCGGCGGTGGTCGACTGGGAGACGCCGAACACGGCACCCTTGACGCCGGTGATCCAGTGCGGAGCGCCGAGCCCCTGGAAGGCCGGGAGGAAGACGACGCCGTCGCTGGTTCGCGTCCGCGCCAGTACCGCCTCGATCTCCTCGTAAGCGGGCAGTATCCCCAGCGAATCCCTCATCCAGCGCATCACGGCCCCGGTTGTGAAGATCGACCCTTCCAGGCAGTATGTGGGGGGATCGGCCTCCAGCCGCCAGGCTATTGACTCGAGCACGCCGCCGCCGGGGCGGGTGCGCCGGGAGCCCGAGTTCGCCAGCAGGAAGTTGCCGGTTCCGTAGGTGTTCTTGGCCGAAGCCGGCTTTACGCATCCCTGACCGAAAAGGGAAGCCTGCTGATCCCCGATCATGGCGGTGACCGGGACGCCGGCAAAGGGGAGGCCCTTGGCCACCGGGAAGGAGAACCCGGCGGTGGGGAGCAGCTCGGGCAAGACGCGCGGGTCCACTCCGACCATGGCGGCCAGCTCCTCGTCGAAGGCAAGGCGCTCGATGTCGAGCAGCATGGTGCGGCTCGCATTTGAGAGGTCGGTGGCGAAGGGGGAGTCCGGCGTTCCGCCGGTGAGCCTCCAGAGCAGGTAGGAGTCCAGCGTTGCGCAAACATGATGGCCCGGCGAAGTGATCACGCCCTGGGCATGCAGCCAGGCCATCTTGGTGGCGGAGAAGTACGGGTTGACCACCAGCCCGGTCCGGGAGCGGATCTCCTCGCCGTGACCGGCCTTGGTCAGCTGTGCACAAAGGGCGGCCCCGCGCGCGTCCTGCCAGGAGATGGCGGGGTAGAGGAGCGAGCCATCACGACGGTCCCAGGAGACCACCGTCTCACGCTGGTTGGTGATGCCGATTGCCACCACGTCCGCGGCCCGGTCCCCCAGGTTCCGGGCCAGCTCTCGGAGGACCTGGATGCATCCGCCCGCGAGCAGCTCGGCATCCTGTTCGACCCATCCGGCGGAGGTGGCGTTCACCTGTACTTCCCGGGCGGTGGCATCCACCACCGCGCCGGTTGAATCGAAAGCGATCGCACGCACTGACGAAGTGCCGGCGTCCAAGGCTACAAGAAGCTCCATGTCACGAAACTAACGCACCGATGGGCAAAGTCGCCTGCTGAGCCTCGATCTCAGGCGCGGCTGAGTTCGGCAAATAGGTGTGATGGAGTGACATGCCAAGAGTGGGCTAAGCGTGTGCGTGTTATTCCGTGGTGGCTGCACCGGGGACGCTCAGGCCGGGCGGCTGGACGTAGCGGACCGGGGCGGCATCCCCGTAGGGCCCGGCTTGGGGTGTCGTCGCCCGGCGCCACTGGCGATGTGAGCCGTCTGTTCTGGGCGGGCGGGGTTCAGAGCAGACGCTCGATGTGGGGCCAGGCTTGCGACCCCAGGCGCCTGTCGGCAGTCTCGGTTCCTCCTCGGGCCATGCGTAGTCCACCGACGACCACGGGTTCTCCCGGGAGGATCGTGCGGTGTCCTGCCATAGGGTCGGTGATCACTGTCGTTTCCAACCCATGCTCATGGCGTCGGGAGGCGATTGCCTGAGCGTGTGTGACGGCCGGCCACACTTGGTCGTCTCCACCGGCCACGACGATGACGTTCGGGATGCGTTCTACTGGGATGGTTGCTTCGGCCACCTGGTCGGCGAACTTCTTTCGGCACTGAAGGTAGAAGTTGACGAAGGCTGGGGGGTCGGTCTCGGGTTCCCAGTCGTCTATGAACGGTACGTACGGAAGTGGTTCGCCGTGCAGCGTCCAATGAGAAGTCGACCGTCCGTCTGCGGTGATGCCGCTCCACACGACATCGGATGGAGCGAACGCCACGACAGCGGCAACATCGTCGGAGTTAACCCCTGTTAGGAGGGCGGCCTCGGAGCCGAACGAGGTGCCCAGGACGACGACCCGGTCACAGTGCTGCCGTAGGTCACGCACACGCTCGAGGAACAGCTCAATCGGAATCTCCCAGGGGCCGTTGTGCTGCCCTTCAGCGCCGAACCACTGGATTGACTCTGCGAGGGCTCCATGGGTGGCCAACAACTTCGCTCGGGCGCTGTCGACCCGCCCGCTCGAGCCGGCTAAGACGAGGGCACCGACCCCGGTCGTACGTTGGGGAATCCAGCGGACACCGGGTACCGAGTCGAGCAGGTGCTGCTTCACGGGGGCTTAGCATACCGGCCTGCGTGGATCGGGCACGCGAGTCAGCCCTTAGCCCACTCTCGGCGTATCACAGAAATCACACCCATTTGCCGAACTCAGGCGCGGCTGAAGTCGTCCCAAACCCGGCCCAGACCCTCGACAAGGCCCACGCGAGGCTCAAAGCCCATTGCCCGCGCCCTGGTGATGTCGACTCTCACGCCGCGCATCTCGCCGCTTCGCGCGGGCCCCCAGACGACGGGAACTTCCCGCCCGATGGCCCGCTCGGCGGCGGATACCACATCCCGCACCGAGAAACTCTGGCCGGCACCGACCACGAGCGGTCCGACCAGGCCCTGGTCGAGAGCGATGAAGAAAGCATCTACCACGTCGGCTGCGTACACGAAATCTCTCCATTGCAGACCGTCTCCGTAGATCTCCAGAGGCTGGCCGCCCAGGAGTGCGCGCATCATTCTCGGGACGATCGAGTCCTTTTGCTGCATGCCGGTCCCGTAAACATTGGTAAGCCTGATGGAAGCGCAGGCAATGCCGTAACTACCTGCGTAGGCACTTAGCAGCATCTCTCCGGCGGCCTTGGTCGCCCCGTAAGGCGTGAGCGGAGCAAGTGCACTTGCCTCGGTTATGTAGGCGTCCTTGGTCTCCCCGACAACGGCGTTGGTGGAGGCAAGAACGAAGGATCTCACCCCGTAGCGGCGCGAAAGCTCGAGAAGATTCTGCGTGCCGACCATGTTGGTGTCGAACACCCCCTGGGGGTCCGTCTTCGACTCGAGCACCGATGTGCGAGCCGCCATGTGCACTACGGCCACGGCCTCGGCGGGAAACACGTCGGCGAGCTTGTCGACGTCGGAGATGTCGCAGGCGCGCGTGTCAAGATCCGGGTTGGAGGAAGGGCGCTTGTCGAGGTTCACCACGCGGTAACCCGTGCTCACTGCCCGGGCCGCGATCTTGGATCCGATGAAACCGCTCGCTCCGGTGACCACCAGGGTCTCTGTCATTTTCGCCACTTCCTGCTCCTCGGCTGCGCCTAGGGGAGCCTAATAGCACAGGTGGGTTCCCCCTTTTTGGGCGAGCTTCCCACCGGGGTGGCCGGCATCCGCAATCGAACGGTCGCCGACCGGGATCTTCGCCCGAGTGCTTCCCGGTGTTTGAGCTCGCCATGAGGCCCCACCCACCGGTCCAATCGCTCCGCCCGGGCACCGGCCGTGCCCTTCCCGGGTCTTTTCCGAAGGGCTATCCGGGTTTGTGCCCGCGAAGGATCTCCGCCACCCACGACGGCCGACTAGCCCGCCAAGCCCGCGATGGCCTTTTCACCCGCGTTCAGGGCCGAAAACATCGCGCCGAGCCGGCCGGTCGCGGGGTCGGGGCACTGCGGTCCGCAGTTTTCACCCGGTCGAGAAGTCCACCTCCCGGTGCGTTGATTCCACCTTTTTCCCGAGCGCCTTCAACGCTCTGGATTTGGGGCCGCGGGCGTCCTTCTCGCCTTCGGCCCGCTGCTACGCTTTGCGACTTAACGCAAGACGGCGTCGGGACTTCTAGGGGGACAATGGAAGACTCTGCCTATCTCCTGCTTTGGATACGTGTTCTCGCGCCGCTCACCTGTGCATCCATGGTCGTCGCAGTGCCCGGCAATTCCGCGGTCAGGACCATTCTGGTCGTGTCGGCGCTGGACAGTGCCTTCACCCTTGTGCGTCTGGCGCGGCGTTCACCCCGGGCGGTCGACGCCCGTTTGGCGATCTCACGGGACGTCGCGTACGCGGTGGTCTTCCTCGTGGCCAACTTCAACTCAAGCGCAGTACCGGCGCTGGCCCTCGCGCCGGTTCCCGCCGTGGAAATCCTCGTCGCCTCCGGATGGCGGCTCTTCTTCGGTGCAGTTGGTGCCGAGGCGGCGCTTTCGGCACTGCGAATGATCGACATGCACCACACGGCACACCGATTCGTGCATCCTTACTGGACCATTGATCTCGCTGTCGCGGCGGTGGCAAGCGTCATCTTCGGGATCGCGCTGGCCCATTTGCGCAACTTGCGCAGCGAGACCGAAGTGCACCGGGCGCGGGTACGCGAATCGCTGTTCCAACTGCTCGAGGAAGCTCTCGCCGGTGACGGTATGCGAGAGGAGCTGACCACCGACCACGTTCGCGAGATGATCGAAGAGATCTGCCGAAGCGGGGATCCGGAGGTCGCGCGCCGAGCGGGGCGCACCCTGTGCTCCGCCCTTGCCATGCGCCAATCGGCGGCTTCCCTGCTCACCGCTCGCGAGGTGGAGACCCTCACTCACATGGCCACCGGAATCTCTTACCGCAAGATCGCCTCATTGCTGTGCGTGAGTGAGGGGACGGTACGCGCGCATGCGGCATCGATCATGCGCAAGGCCGATGTTCACACGCGTCTCGAGGCGGTTTCCTGGGCCCGGGCCAACCGGCTGATCGCATGACCGGTTGCCCCTGGGGCAGGTGACGAGGTATCTGGCGGTCCCTCGCGGCGCCTTCGTATGGCGGCCCTGGGGGGCGGCAACTCCCTTCTTAGGAAAAATCAGAGCCTCGGCTCATTGAATCTCAGAACCGCCATCCCGTAGCTTCGTAATGCCCGATGTGGGCATTGAAACGGGGGGGAACATGCACAAGAGCTATAAAGTCGGTGCCACGATTGCGGGCGCCTTTGCCCTGGCGGGGTCTCTAACCAGCCTTGGCCAGTTGGGAGCCAGCGTGAGTGACGCCTCCGGCCCAACTCCTGCTTTTGCCGCCACCGCGGCCGAACGCCTCTTTCCCAGCGGGACGCCGGCCGTGGTGATCGTTCCGGGCGCCTCGCAGGCGGGCGGCGCCGACTATATCGCCGGCCAGGCACTGGCCAGCCGCCTAGGCGGCGCCTTGCTTGTAAGCAAGAACCCGGCGGAGCTGGGCCCGGCAACCGCTACGGCCCTGGAGCAGATGACCGTCCCGCAGGTGAATCCCAACTCCAGCTACGAGCCGCAGCCGTACCAGCCACAAGCGGGAAAGGCTGCCGTCTACCTGGTTGGGGGAATCGGGTCGTTCTCCTCGGCCTTGGTGAACGGGCTGAAAGGACAGGGCTACCAGGTGCACGTGGTCACAGCCCCCACCCAGAGCGCGCTCCTTGCCAAAGTTCAGGGCATGGTGGCACCAGCCATGCCCAGTGCGGCAACCCGCGCGGCCTTCCCATCCACCTGGACCGCCTACGCCGGAGGCCAGGATCACAACTCCGCCTTCTCCGCCCCGGCCGGCTCGCCTAGTTGGGTGACCAGGGGGGTGTCGTGGAACTTCCCGGAGATGGCCGCGGTTCCCTTCTCGCAGGGATACGCCGACGTCCAGCAACTCGGGGCGCGGAGCGCACCGGTAAAAATGACCCAGAACCTTGGCAACGCCGTGGGGGTGTCCGCGGTCGGCGGAGTCATTTATGCCGAATCCGACGACTTCCACCTTTACGCGCTCTCCGCCCACACCGGAGCTCTCCTCTGGGAGTCTCCCACGCTGGTCAACGCGGCCATGGGCAACCCGGTCGTGGCGAATGGGATGATCTACGTGACGGTGGGGGATACCGGATTCCCATTCTCAGAGCTGCTCAAGTATTACTTGCACGGCGGCAATTTCGCCCTCCGCCGTGGCCTCATGTACTCGGCCATCTACGCCTTCAACCAGTCAACCGGGCGCATGGTGTGGCGCCAGGATTTCGCCGGCGAGGCGATGGCCTCCCCGGTCGTCGTGGGCGCAAACGTCTACGAGCCAACCGGAGGCGGGAACCTATGGGCCTTCAACGGAGCCACCGGTGCCGTTGTATTCAAGAGCCAGCTGGGCGGCTTCGACTCGATGTCTTCTGCCAACACCTGGACCGCCGGCTCCGGGCAGACGGAAATCCTGGCGGGCACCTCCGACCAGAACAACGTGGTCGCGGTGGATGCGGCAACGGGCAAAGTGTTGTGGAAGCAGCCCACAGCGCTGTCAATCTTCAATACCGGCATGGGCGACAACTCGCCGGCGGTGGACCAGTCCAAAGGCCTGGTCTTCCAGGATTCGGTGACAAACTTCAACGCCAAGGCGGGCACGGTTGACCTGTCGGTTTATGCCATGGACGCCGCCACCGGCAAGGTGGTTTGGAGTGCGGACCTCGGCACGGGGCCGGTTCCTCCCGCCTACAAGGCCGGGGTGATCACCGTACACGGCGGCCTCGTCTACGTTGGCGATCCGGTGACCTCGACCCTGTTTGCTTTGGACGAGACCACCGGCGCGATGCGCTGGAGCTTCGCCTTCAAGAACGCCGGACCGGCTGGGGCGGGCCGCGGCAATCCGGTCGTCTACGGAGGAGTCCTCTGGGTAGCATCCGGACCCACCATTTACGCCATCGATCCCAACACGGGCAAGGAACTCTCGTCCTACACCCCCGGGGGCAGGTTCGGCATTGTCAACCCGGTCATCGTTGGCGGCACCATGTACCTGGACAACTCCTACGACTGGGTCCAGGCCATAGCGCTCTCCACCATCTACCCGGGGTTCAAGGCCTAGGCTCCGGCGCCTCGCTCATCCGGCTGTAAGCGCGCTGGTTGCCTCGACGGCCTCTGGCCCTCCGGCGGTCGTGACCAGTACGAGGCGCTGGACCTCCTTCGCTCCCGCGCCTCGTGCACACGACCCGCAGCACCGAGCCGAGCCGGCCTGGGAGCGGATCGACGGGGCCCGAGGGGATGGCAAAGGAATAGCCGCCGAGACCCGGCTCGGTCGCGGCGGAAAGCGGGCGTCTGGCCCCTCAGCGCAGCGAACTCGGTGAGTTCCCATTGGTTTCAGGCATGCCAGAGCCTTGCGCGGACGATTGTTCAAGCTTCGGCGGAGGTGTATCAAGTCCGCGAGTGAGTACCGGGAGGGGTCGGCGCACTCGGGCATCATCTCTCACATAGACTCCGGGTTCGGTCTACAATCGGATGTGCCCAGGATGAGAAACCCCCGCTCGCCCGGGACCACCACCGGCGACCTTCGCAGGATTCTGGTTGGCCGGGGTGCGCGCGGACTGACCTCGGGCTATCTTTCGGTGGTCATCGGAGTCGAGCTTCACCGGCGGGGACTGTCGGGACTCCAGATCGGGTTGGTGCTTGGGGCCATCCTCGGTGGAGCGGCAATTGCTCTTTCGGCCGTTCGGCGCTTTGCCGACACTAACGGCCGCCGGCGTATGTATCTCGGCGGCTACCTGGCCCAAGGGGTTGCGGGGTTGGTCCTCGTACTGTCGCCGTGGTGGTGGTTGGTCGCCGCGATCGGGCTCACGGGTGCGATGTCGGGGGAAATCGTGGATTCGGGGGCGCTGGGCTCTCTGGAACAGGTGATGCTTGCCACCGCGGTAAGGGCGGAGCATCGCCTTCGTGGTTTCAGCGGGTACGCGGCGGTAGGTGCCGCGACCGGGGCCCTAGGCGCTCTCAGCGCCGGGCTGCTCGAGTTTGCCGACCCGGCTGCCATCGGCCGCTCGAGTTACGTTCCGGTCATCCCCCTCGCTCTCATTGGAGCCCTGGCGGCCTGGGGATTGTCGGCCGGCGTGGAGCACGTGCGCGATGGGCGCGAAGGGAGAAAGCCGGCGAGGGGTGGCGGGTCTACGGATGCGGAGACGCGGCGAATAGTGCGCAGGCTCTCCGCACTCTTCTCGCTGGACTCCTTTGGAGCGGGCTTTGCGGTACAGGCCTACGTGGCCTACTGGCTGGCCACCCGCTTCGACGCGAGCACCCTGGTCATCGGAGTGATCTTCCTCGGACTTGGCATCCTGCAGACGGTGTCGATGCAGGTGGCCGGGCGCCTGGGGGAGAGGTTCGGGTTGTTGGAAACCATGGTGTTCACGCACTTGCCCTCGAACGTATTCCTGGCCGCGATCGCATTCGCCCCGAACATTCCAGTGGCGGCTGCGCTGCTGTCGCTACGCGCCTTCCTTTCGGAGATGGATGTTCCCACACGCAACGCATACGTAATGGCTCTTGTCCCTGCGGAGGATCGAACTTACGCGGCGAGCACCACCAGCCTCGCGCGTCTTGTTGCCCGACCCTTCGGCCCCGTGCTTGGCGGCGTTGTACAGAGCCTTGCCCTCGGCGCGCCTTTCCTGGTTTCCGGCACCTTGAAGGGCGTGTACGACATCGCCCTGTGGGCTTGGTTCCGGCGCGTGCCGCTTCCCGACGCGACGGTTCACACCGTCGATCCAGCCACCCGGCCTGGAGGGTGACCTTGACAGTGGCGCCCTTGCTCCGGACCGGCGCCGGGCCAAGGATGGGTGGGGTGTGCTCTACCCGGGACTTCCGAGCCGATTCATTGGCCTTGACCCGGCCCGGGATCCATTCGACCTGGCAATGTGGCCTTTTTTGCGCCGTTGGCGACCGGGTTTACCTCTACCCGGCAGAGTTCCACCGCATCATGGCCAGGGTGCTCGGCCTGTCGTACCGAGAAGCGCGGGGCGACACACTCGATGCACATGAACCCCAAGTAAAGCGCCGCTGAGCATGCTGATGCTCTCAGGTACCGTTTGCGGTTGCGCAGTCGTTGGTGGGGACCGGGTACCAGGATTATGGGCGCCCGAGCCCGCTGGCGCGACGCTTGCCGCCATCCGGCGCGAGCCCTTCATGCTCGGTAGGCGTCGTGAGCACCGGCGTGTACAACCTGGCAACTCTGTTGAATCCGCCTTTCAGCCTTGTGGCATGCGGCCGGCCGCAGGCTGGCGTCGGCAAGCTCGATATCCCTGACCGCCGGACCCAGCGATCGTGGCGCGGAACTCGGGATGTAGGTGCTGTTCGGCGCATCATCCGGCAAAGACGCCCGCTATCCCCAGCGGCCCTATCCCACCTCATCGGCTACCGTTGCGGCACAGGGTTGTTGCCCGCCATTGCTTCTTCTCGTCTCCGTTGGTAACGCCGGCGTCATTTACGGGGCCGGCCCCACCGCAAGGCGGCCCCGGGGGCTCGGTGGGGCCCCCGGGGGAATCGCTCTGGAGCGCTATCCGGCGGCCCTATTGCATACCCAAGAAGCGAACTAAACTCTTTTACGTGCCAAAATCCCTCCGATCGGCGCTCGACTGGCTGCATAGCGGCCTGGGCAAGAAGGCCTTCCGCTACACGGTCACCTCGGGCGTATCATTCGTGGTTTCGCAGGTCTCATTCGTTGCGCTCTTCGGAACCCACCTGGCGGGCGCCAAATACTCCTCGATCTCCGCCACCCTGATCGGCGCGGTGCCTTCCTACGTCATGAATCGCTACTGGGCCTTCGAGAAGAAGGACAGCAACAGCCTCTTCGGCGAAGTCGTCCCTTACGTGATCATGGCGCTGATATCACTGGCCTTCTCCACCTGGGCTACCGATTTTGCCGACTCGCACAAGGGAATGGTCTCCGGCTCGCACCTGCTGACCGTGGCCTGGGTGGACGGCGCCTACATGCTCTCCTTCGCGATTCTCTGGGTGGTCAAGTTCGCGTTCCTGAATCGCATTCTCTTCGCCAAGCGCAAGGTCGCCCCCGTGCTGGCCCTGGCCGATGACTCCTCCGACGAGGAGCCCGAGCGTGCCAGCTGAGAATTAGGAGGCCGCTCGGCGGAAGCGACCCAGGTAAACCAGGGATGCTGCCAGCCAGAGCAGACCGAGCAGGCTCATGGCGGCACCGGTCTTGAACCGTGGTGCCTGGTAGGTGAGCACTATGTGCGCCTGGCCGGCGGGTACCGGCATGCAGATGAAGATCCCGCAACTGGAAGCGGCGAAGCTGCGCGTGCCAAGTGAGTCTGTCTCGGTGACCCTCCACCCCGGGGCGTACGCCTCCGAGATCGTCATCCTGGTGGGCGTGGTAGAGCTTACAAGGTAGCCCAGCCGGGCTGAGACGGTGGCCGAGGCCGAGAGGAGGCGGATCTGCTGCGAGCCGGGAAGAGGCAGCGGTGGCGGCACGGCTGCATTCCTGTACTGGTAGACCAGCGGATCGATGCTTCGACGGTGGAAGAAGTCCAAACCCGCGTAGCTGCCCGAGTACCGCCACTGTATCGGCGTCAGCGCGCCGGATAGGTTCGAATCCAGGGCCCAATAGGAAGGTCCCTGGTCGATGGCCACCCCTGCCACGATGGCGTTGGCCGGATCGTATACATCCGCCGGAACCCGCTGCTCAGCCAGCACTTGGTCGAAGGTGACATCCCCGGGGAGTACGAAAGAGTACGACGGCGTGGAGGAAAGTACCTGTGGAACCCGCGGACCCGGCTTTGCCCAGGTGATCGCTCCACCGGGCGACAAACGCACTCCGACCCGCACGATCGAATCGATCCCCAGGCCGTTCACCGGCTGGGATCCGGATGATTGCGCCAGTGCGAAGTCCAGCAGAATGCGCGAAGCGGTCACCGGTGTGCCGACGAAATCGCCCACTCGCCGGATGGGCGCGCCTTGGGTGGAGACCGTCTTCGGGACTGTGATCGGGGAGGGAATGTTCACCGCGCTCAGGCCGGCGGGAATTGTGTTGAAGAAGTACCCGGGCCCCATGACTGCGGTGTTCAGTTCGAGGTCTGACCCCAGGGAGGTGTAGAACGCCTTGGTGGTCATGTTCGTACGGGTATGCGAATGGGTCACCGCATCGTAGCTTGCTAGTGAGATGGAGGAGTAGCCCGTGGTCGAGGCGATGTTGTCGTAGATCCAGGTGTTGGAGCCACCGATCTGGTTGATCTGCTCCCAGTATCGGTTCAGCGGGTCATAGACCGCCAGCCTCCCGCCCACTGCCCGCACCTGTCGGGCAAGGTACTGATCACCGGGTGCCTTGCCGGCGGCAAGCGCAGGCGTGATGTTGGTGGCAAAGAACCCTTGGTAGTTATAGGCGGCGACATCCACAGCGAATAGCGCTGCCAGGGTGATCACGAAAGCCTTACGCGGGATCCTGTGCCGATTGCACAGGATTGCGACGAAGATGGCAAGGATCACGACCTCGGTTGCCGAGCTGGCGATTATGAATCCGAGGCCGCTGGACCATGAGAGTGCCGTCCCCATCGACCCTTTTAGCTCGCCCTCGACGTACAAGGCCGCCGTCTCGAGCACGATCACCACCGCCAACGCGACCGCAATGCGGAGGAGAGCCTTCCGGCTGCGCCTGTAGGTAAGAAGGCGCTGCAGGCCGAAGCCGGCCAGCAGCTCCAGATAGAAGTCGAAGGCAAAGATGTTCCTGGCGGGCAGTCTCTGCTTGTTGTAGAGCGGCAAATGGAGAAGAAGGGTCTCCAATGGCGTCGCCGTGCCGAACGCCGCCACGGTGGAGAAGAGTGTCGCCCAACCAAGATCTTGCAAGGTACGAGTAGTTGAGTAAGGAAGTGGCGACCCCGCCTGGCCCCGCCTGCGAGCCACCAAGGCAACCAGGGCGTATAGGGCCAGCGCCAATGGAAGGATTCCGATGAAGATCTGGACCTCTTCGTAATTGAAGGGGCCGAAGTAACCCGCCTGGCTGGACCTTGGTATCGGGCCTCCAAGAAGGAAAGGCGAGGTGAGCATCAGAAAGGACATCGGAGTCGCGGACCCGAACGCGGCGAAGGATGCGCCGACGTGCGCTCGTTGGGAAATACCGACGAATGCCATTCCAGGCAGGAGCTGTATGGCGGGCAGCAGCCCGGCTGAGAGAGCGAAGGCAAGGATGAAAGGAGGAAGGCGCCGCAGTGGCACCCGCGCTCGCACCATCTCGAGAATTGCGAAAAGCGCGATAAAGGTGGCCTCGTAGATCATCGCCTCGGGTGCTCCAGCCAAGACCACAAGCGCATATGACACACCTAGCAACAGGCCGGCGGCAAGCGCCGTGCGACCGCTTGCCGCCCGCGTGAGCTTGATTATCGCCACGACCATGTAGGGAACCATGGCCAGGCCGCCGAGCATGTCGGTGTGCACGATTTCGGCAGCGAAGTAACCGATCAGCGGCGCGGGTACGGCGATCAAGAGCGCCGGAAGGCGGCGCAGGCCGAGCTGGTCGAAAAGCCAATAGATGCCGGCCGCGAACATCGCCTCGATCAGGCTGAGCTGAACAATGAAAGCCCAGTTGGAGGGCAGGATCACGTAGAGCAAGGTGAACGGGTAGAACGAACCAGCGTTGAAGCCGGCCATGAGCGGCGTGCCCGACCAGGAGAACAGATTCCAAAACGGGAGGTGGCCGGACCGAAGGATCTCCCCCGTCAAGAAGCGAAGGGGGTTGTTCTGGATGTAGTCGTCCTCGACCACGAGGATCCTGTCCCAGATCAGGGGCAGGGTGTTGAGCGCGAAATACAGCACGGCGACAGCCGCCGCGAACCACCGGTGGCCGTAGCCAGCCGGCCTCCTAACGAGACGCATCTAAGCGGCCCTGGCTACCTTCGCCCTGGCTTGCTCGCGGCGGGTTTCCCTCTTCAGGAGCATCTCCCGAAGTGAGGTCGTCACCACTGCGCGGCTATAGGAAAGCGCGTAGCGGAAGTTACGACCCTTCTTGGTGGCGCCCGCGAAGCGCGGCTTCATGACCACGGGCACCTCGGCCAGCCTGCCTCCTGCGAACAGCGCGGAGATGAGCAGCTCGGAGGATTGATACTGAGGTTGCTCCAGGCGCACGTGCTCCAGTAGGGATACGCACATGGCTCGAATACCGCTGGATGTGTCGGTAATGCTGGTACGGGTGACAAACGAGATGAGTTTTGCGAAGAATACGACTCCCATGTCCCGCAACTTATCGCCGACCTGGGTCTCACCCAGCGACCGCGAACCCTGGCTGATCTCGGCCTCGCCGTGGATTACGGGAGCCATGACCGAAGTCAAATCGGCGGGATCCCACTGTCCATCCGCATCGACGATCGCGACGGCCTTGAACCCATAGCGGATGGCAATCAGGTAGCCTGAGCGCAACGAGGCCCCCTGACCACGGTTGACCGGAGATCGGACCGCGTTCAGACCAAGGTCCTTGGCTACGGCCAAGGTATCGTCGGTGGAGCCGTCGTCAACCACCAGCACCGCGGGCTTCGCGCCGCCGATCGACTTGGGAAGCCTCGATGCAACGTAGCCGAGCGACTCCGCCTCGTTGTAGGCAGGGATGATGACGAGATAGGGGGAGGGAGGACGATCGTACCAGATGGAGCGGACCTGGTCGAAGATCTCGGCTTCTATCGGATCGGAATCGTCCAGGGCAACCTGGCGAAGTGTCGGTGCGTTCTTCATGCCTGAGCTTTGTTCAAAACCCTACTAAATGTAACTGAGTCGTCCCAAACCAAACCGTGCTCTACATTCTGCGCACCCCGACCTGGACCCTCAAGTGGAGCGGCCTGAGTGCGTGCTGAGCAAATCAGGATCGCCTGCTGACATCAATCTAGCCGAGGCTTGACTGCCGCCGGGCCGTTTCCCCTGGTCGGAGGCCTGTGCATCACCTACAGCTGTAGTGACTCGTATGACGGGCCGGCTATAGGATGGACTGAGGCGCATATGTCCCATCAGATCGCAACCCAGCCGAGGCAGACGCTTAGCATGAAACCCCCGGGAGGGTTGGCACGGCCGCAGTACTGCGTCAAAAGTGACAAATCACAAAAATGTGATTTAGCACTTTACGGGTCACCTGAACCCAGGATATAGTGTTCGAACCGAGCATCGTCACAACATCTTGTGTTATGAAGTGTCGCAAACCTGGTCAAAAACTTGCGTGCGACGGTGCCGGCAGGTGTCCGGCTCTCAATAATGAGCAGCTGGAGAGACCGGATCTTTTCGGAGGCCCCCCGCTGGGAGGGCAAACGCTAGAAGGGAACTGACAACGTGGCGATTATCCCACAGAGCCTGAACCTCGGCATTCGCAGGCACTTCACAGAGCCTGGAGCCGACCCGTACAGCTACGTGAATTGGGATCGGCGCGACGCGCGCATAACCAACTACCGAGACGGTTCGGTGGCTTTCGAGCAACTCGGCGTCGAGGTTCCTGCTTCTTGGTCGGTCAACGCCACCAACATCCTCGCGCAGAAGTATTTTCGGGGCACCCTGGGAGCACCGGAGCGCGAGTCCTCGCTCCGCCAGGTGGTCGACCGCATCGTCGACACCATCACCAAGTGGGGCAAGAAGGACGGCTACTTCACCGACGAGGAGACGGCCCGTGCTTTCTCCGACGAACTCAAGTACGCCATGATCCACCAGATGGCCGCCTTCAACTCGCCCGTGTGGTTCAACATCGGGGTACATGGCGTTCCGCAACAGGCCTCCGCCTGCTTCATCCTTTCAGTTGATGACTCGATGAACTCCATCCTCAATTGGTACACGGAAGAGGGGACGATCTTCAAGGGCGGCTCCGGCGCAGGGGTCAACCTCTCGCGGATCCGCTCCTCGTTCGAGCACCTGAAGGGTGGAGGCACTGCATCGGGCCCGGTCTCCTTCATGCGTGGCGCCGACGCGTCGGCGGGGACCATCAAGTCAGGCGGCAAGACGCGACGTGCAGCAAAGATGGTGATCTTGGACGTTGATCACCCTGACATCGAAGAGTTCGTCTGGTGCAAGGCGGTTGAGGAACGCAAAGCGCGCGTGCTCCGCGATGCAGGCTTCGACATGGACCTCGATGGCAAGGATTCACACTCGATCCAATATCAGAACGCAAACAACTCGGTGCGCGTGACCGACGACTTCATGGAGGCGGTGATCATGGGCCGCGACTGGGAGCTGACCGCGGTCACCGACGGATCCGTCATCAAGACGGTTCCCGCTCGCCAGCTCTTCCGTGAGATCGCCGAGGCCGCTTGGGAGTGCGCGGATCCCGGCCTTCAGTACGACACGACCATCAATCGCTGGCACACGGCCCCCAACCACGGCCGCATCTCCGGCTCGAACCCATGCTCGGAGTACATGCACGTCGACAACTCAGCCTGCAACCTGGCCAGCCTGAATTTGATGAAGTTCCTGCGGGAGGACAACTCCTACGACATCGAAAGCTTCCTCCACGTCGCAACGCTCGTCTTCATCGCCCAGGACATCCTGGTGGGCAATGCCGACTATCCCACCGAGAAGATCGCCGAGAACTCCCACAAGTTCCGGGAGCTCGGAATCGGGTATGCCAACCTTGGTGCCCTTCTCATGACACTGGGCCTTCCTTACGACTCCGACGGCGCTCGCGCGGTGGCGGGAACGCTGACCGCGATGCTGACCGGTAACTCCTATGCCGTCTCGGCACGTATGTCGCGCGCACTTGGCCCATTCCCGGGCTTCGTCGCTGATCGGGAGGCGATGCTCAGGGTACTTGGCATGCACCGCGATGCGGTCGCCGATATCGACGCTTCCATGGTTCCGGCCGAGCTGCTCGATTCGGCGCGGCTTCTCTGGAGCGAGGCGGTCGAGACCGCCGAGGTGTACGGTGTCCGCAATGCCCAGGCCTCCGTGCTTGCACCGACCGGGACCATTGGCCTGCTCATGGACTGCGACACGACCGGCGTCGAGCCCGACCTCTCGTTGGTTAAGTCCAAGAAGCTGGTCGGCGGCGGCACCATGTCGATCGTGAACCAGAGCGTGCCGCGCGCTCTCTCCCAGCTTGGCTATCGCGCCGAGGACGTGGAGAGGATCGTGGCCCACGTCCACGAGCACGGCAGCATCGTCGGAGCCCCTGGCCTCGATCCGCAGGACCTTCCGGTCTTCGCATGCTCTATGGGCGATAACACCATCCACTACCTAGGACACGTGAAAATGATGGCCGCTGTGCAGCCCTTCATCTCCGGCGCCATCTCCAAGACGGTCAACATGCCCGAGGAAGCGAGTGTGGAAGATGTCGAGAGCCTCTTCATCGACGCCTGGAAGCTTGGTGTAAAGGCAATCGCCATCTACCGGGACAACTGCAAGGTGGGTCAACCGCTGTCGGTTTCCAAGAAGGGCCCCGCCAAGGCCCCGGTCTCTTCGGAAACAGAGCTCGCGAGCCGAATCGAGGAGCTGGAGACCGCGCTCGCCACCCAGACCGTGGTGGTGAAGAAGCCCATTCGCGAGAGGCTCCCGCGCCGTCGCCGCTCTTCCACCTTTGCATTCAGGGTCGCCGACTGCGAGGGCTACGTGACGGTGGGTGAGTACGAGGACGGACGCCCGGGTGAAGTGTTCATGAAGGTTTCCAAGCAGGGCTCGACCCTTGCGGGCATCATGGATGCCTTCTCGATCGCAGTCAGCCTGGGCCTCCAGCATGGAGTGCCCTTGGCCACCTACGTGCGCAAGTACACCAACATGCGCTTCGAGCCTGCGGGGATGACCGACGACCCGGACCTGCGCATAGCGAGTTCTCTGGTCGACTACATCTTCCGTAGGCTGGCCATCGACTACTTGCCTGCCGAGGAGAGGGCCGACCTGGGCATCTTGAGCACGCAGGAGCGTACCCAGCCGACTCTGTTTCCCCAGGTCGACACCGGGGACTTCGACTACGGCGACAAGCGGGGGGACGAAGAGATCACTGTCGCAGGGCCTATCGAGCGGGAAAAGCCGTCGCTGCTCAACAGGACCATGCCATCTGATGCGCCTTACTGTTATCAATGCGGGAACGTGATGCAGCGCTCTGGCTCGTGTTATGTCTGCCCTAGCTGTGGCACGACCAGCGGCTGCAGCTGAAAGTGAGACGTATTGCATCTAATGCAACATAAACACTGGTAGGCATAAGACTCCTACCTGGAGGAGTAACTAGCGAGGGCTGCGCTCTATGGCGTGCGGCCCTCGCTTCATTTTGTGCCTTGATATCGCATCCTGTTGACAAGCGCGCTACTGGATGCAACAATGTTGCAGGTAACCCAACGTTCGGAAAGGCATCTTCGTGGAGCGCGTGAATCTGGCAGGAGCCGCTCACCTGATGCTCCAAGAGGGAGTTCTCCACTTCGACCAGCCGCGCGCGGTCTTCGAGAAGATGGCAGAGGGATGGGCACGCCAGCAGAAGAGCCGGATGCTCACGGACGGCACAATTGCCGGTCGCCTCACGGTCTTGAACAGTTTTCGAAACTTTACGGATAGCTACCCGTGGAATTGGACGCCTTCGGACGTTGAGGACTGGACATCTTCGCTGCTGAGCAGGACAAGTCCTCTTGCGCATTCGACTATACGGGGATACCAGAACAATCTTCGGCTGTTCATGGAATACATCACCGACCCTCGTTATGCGTGGGCGGGGGAGTGCGAGCGGCGCTTTGGCGAGCATCCGGTACAGATATGCCCTGAATGGAACACAATCGAGCACCTGTCCGAGTTCGAGGGCCGGCCCGGCGTAAGGCCATTAACCTATGACGAGCTTCAAGCGTTCTTCGATCGGTGCGACCAGCGGGTCAGCGAGATCAGGGATCGTGGACGCAAGGGCTCGCTTGCAGCCCTGCGAGACGCCCAGCTCTTCAAGACGATTTATGCGTGGGGATTGCGCCGACGCGAGGCGACTGGGCTCGACCTCGCGGACTTGCACTCAAACCCTCACGCCAAGCACTGGGGCAAATATGCAGCCCTTCACGTGCGCTATGGCAAGGGCGTCAAAGGGAGTCCGCCCCGGCGCAGGACGGTATTGGCGGTACCCGAGATGGACTGGGCGATAGAGGGCCTGCGTCACTACGTAGAAGAGATCAGGCCCGCCTTCGATCCGGACAGGCATCCTGCGCTCTGGGTAACGGAACGACGGGCTCGTTTGTCTCCGCGCGATGTGGACCGCCGATTCGCGGAGATACGAGACGAGGCCGGGCTGTCATCAGAGCACCATCCGCACTCTCTGAGGCATTCTTACGTGACGCATCTAATCGAATTCGGATACGACGAGCGCTTCGTACAAGAGCAGGTCGGCCACTCCTACGCGTCGACGACGGCAATCTACGCGGGGGTCAGCGGAGACTACAAGAACAGGGTTCTTGCTCGAGCAATGGACAGAATCTACGGAAAGGACAAGGGCTCGTGACGCGGAAGATGGGCATCAAGTGGCACTTGAGGGAGGTCATGGCCACCCGGGGCATGTTCAGCACAACGGACCTGGCCGGGCCACTCGCCGAGCGGGGAGTACGACTCTCGCGCGAGCAGGTGTTTCGGCTTGTCACCGGAACCCCCCAGCGCCTGAACGTAGAAGTGCTCGCGGCCCTGTGCGACATCCTCGAGTGTGGACCCCAAGACCTGCTAGAAGTCGTCGTTGAGAACGC
>JAJYNL010000114.1 GCA_021786375.1 Actinomycetes bacterium | reverse complement strand
TCTTGGCGCCGATGACCATGGTGTCCTCCGACACCCGGTAGGACCCCCGCTCCTCAGCCGACTTGTTGGCATCCCGCTCTGCTACGTAGTCGACAGGGAGAGCGGCATCGAAGTCGCAGGCGGCGAGCACCTCGGCACCGACGTAGGACTTGGACGCCGGGGAGATGAAGGTCACTTCGGCTTCGATCATCGCCCGCAGGTTGGGATAGGACACCAGTTTGGAGTCCCCGACCACCAGGAAGCGCCGCTGCTGGGCCAGCGTGGCAAGTGCCTCCATTGCAGGGACCACCTGGGCAACCTCACCGGCCCCGCCGTCATAGGCCCGGTGCCAGATCGGGATACCTCCGTCAGCACTGACCGCAAGGCCGGCCTGGACCTGCAACAGGTCCGAGCGGCGATCCTTCGGGTGCGGTACCCGAAGCGGGGTTCGATGTAGTCGGCCTCGGCTGAGCGGTAGGCGCCATAGAGGCTGATCGAGGTCATGTCCCAGTGGATCCGGGCCACGTCGATCCCGAACTCAGCGATCGCCCTGGCGCCGATGGAACCGACGATGCCCGCCAATTCGGGGGCGACGGCATCCAGAGCCCGCCCGATGCGGTCATCACCCAAGACATTGGGAGCAAGGTCGAACACCTCTTCGATCGCCCAGTCCCGGGCCCAGTCCTCCACATGGACCAGTGGGGTGGGAGAGGTCAACCGGTTGGCCACCAGGGCCTCGATCACCTGACCGTGGGTGGCATAGGCGATATCGCGCACCGGGCAGGCCCGGTCGACGATACCACCGATGTCGAGACGTCGGCAGAACTCGGCGATGACCGGGAGCGCCCCCAATGCCTTTTCCACGCCAGGCTCTCCGTAGCGGATCCGACGTCTGGTCACGGACACACGGCGACCTCCTGGGTGGTGATTGCATCGTATTCTTGAGGCGTATACGCTTCAAGAATAAGAGACGTAGATATCCGAAGGAGGAGATGGTGGCCGAACCCGGAGCTCGCCAACGAAGAGCCCAAGAGCGCATTGCATCCTCACTGGGCGAGATCGGCTTTGCCCTGCCGGGCAGCCTGGTGTGGCGCAGCACCAAGTGCGGCAAAGCCGGCTGCCACTGTCAAGACAACCCGCCGGTGTTGCACGGTCCCTACCTGAC
Organism: Actinomycetes bacterium; assembly: GCA_021786375.1. GTDB lineage: Bacteria > Actinomycetota > Acidimicrobiia > Acidimicrobiales > Acidimicrobiaceae > Acidithrix. Next base: position 3,121 of record JAJYNL010000114.1, on the reverse strand, counting down.
CTGGACGAGGAGTGTTGACGGCAGGACCGTGACCCGCAAGATCACCGAGGACCAGCAGGCCCACTACCAGGAGTGGTTCGACAACGCCCGGAAACTCCACCAACTCGTCAGAGAGCTTGAAACCCTGTCCATCCGAGCGTTCGAGCAGGCCGAAGGGACCACCAGGCGGTGATCACATCACCCTGGACCCGTGGAAGCACCCTTCAACCCTGCATGTGCTGAAGGCCCGGCTAGCTGAACTCCGACCCCGAACTTGCGGTCGATGGCGATCAAGGCGGCATACCATCGAATCACCGATTCAGTGGAGGTAACGCGACTATGTTCGAACCCCTTAACACCCCTGTATCAGGTAAGACACACAGTTCTTCCTGCCGCACAGGGTCGCCCAGGTGTCTCATAGGTCTAACAGAGCGCATTACTCGAACCCCGAGACGGAGAGATCTGAGTAACGCGTGTTCAACCCGGAGACTCCTACTTGGTCTGTTCGTGGACCGAGCTGGTGCGACCCTGAGGGTCAACGACCTGACGATCCAACGAGTGACGGCTCGAACCGACCGCTCCGCGTGACACGCCAAAGACGACTGCGGAAACGACGAAACCAGCCCCTCCGACCACCATGAGGATGACGCCGATAGTCGACAGGCGAAAGCCGTGTCCCTGATACGTAATGGCCCAGTACATGATTGCACCAGCGGCCATGGAAATTGCGCTAAGGAACATTCCTGTAAGACCCATGATTATTCTCCTTGAATTTGTCCACCCAACGAGTTGAGAGGTGGCAAGGAAGCGGGGTCCGGACGTCCTCACCCAACAGTACCACCGCGCGGGGAATGAACCGCACCGGCTTGGACGACGTCCGCCAGCGGAGGTGGAGGCGGAATACTATGATCAACAGACCAACGACCAGCTCGTGGTTCACACGTAGATGAGTGTGCACGAAAGCCGGTGCGGTTCAACGCGCCTTCGGATTTCATAACAAACCAGGTGAACATGCAGGGAGGCCGAAGACTACCGCCGCGCCCGTCGTCGTATTAGAGCAAACGCTATGAAAGATGGAGACATAAAATACGAGGCGCATCGCAGATTCAAAACCTGCGATGCGCCTGGCGTTCCGTAAAGGTGGATTCGGGCCGGTTCGACGATTATTCTTCGTCTTCGGCGAGCATCCTATATATGCTTTTTCGTGCGTCGGCCAAGATCTTGGCTGTGCGTGCCAGCTGCTCCTCGTTGGAGTTCTGGGCCACCTGCATGGCTGCCGCTCCCAACTGGAAAATCTCGCGCCTAAGTGTGTGGAAGCCGCTTGCCGGGTCGCCGGCGATCTCCTCCCACGGCGGGGTGGGACGGGCGTTCGCGTTCAGGAAGGCGCGTCCGGCCTCTGTGAGACTGTACACACGCTTGCCCTCGACGCTCTCCGAGCTGAGCAGCCCCTCGTCCTCGAGCGCCTGCAGGGTCGGGTAGACGGAGCCGGGGCTCGGCTGCCACATGCCGTTTGAACGGTTCGACAGCTCCTGGATGATCTGATATCCGTGGCGAGGCTCCTCCCCAACCAAGGTGAGGATAGCGAGGCGCACGTCGCCGCGCGCGGCCTTTGGCCCGCGCCCAAAGCGGGGGCCGCCTCCGGGACCGAAACCGCCGAAGAACCCGGCGCCGAATTGGCCTGGGCCGAATCCGCCACCTTGTCGATGGCGCCCGCCTGCTCCGAATTCCTCGCCGCCGTGGGGTCCGCCGTGTCCACGACCGTGGCAGCCGCCTCCGCAGCCTCCTTCATGATGCTCGTGCATAGGGACTCCTTTCAAAAACCACTTACCAGCATATCTCGATATATCGTTATTGCCTCATAACCTGTCGCAAAGACGTGTTATTCCCTGTGCGACCTCGCCATTGCGGGTTCAAGTGTCAGCCGGCGTGGGGATGGTGCGGAATCCCACTTGAGAAGTTCCCGCAGCTGGGGCGTCGTAGGCACGGCCTTTGCCGATTCTTCTGGAGGCGGCGGGCGGCTGTCTGGCGGCTGGCAACGGAAATTCTGCAGTTCGGCCCCAACCAGGGCTGATTCGCCTGAGGGCTGACCCGTTTCCGCTCGAACTCGCTCTTATCGGTCGGCAAGGTGGCCGATGCGTGGCTCAGTATCCGAATCCAAGGCGCCTCTTGAGTGATCTCGTGGGCTTCTTCGGGGTGGAGTGGAACAGGGGGCCACCCGCGAGGGATACAGCTTTGACCACTCCTCGCGATCCCCTGACAAGGGGGTCGCGCACACGCCCGACGGCGTGATCGTGCCACATGAACTGCTCGGTAGCTCGGCCGGGGAGGTACTCGTTGGTACAGAGAAGACCCTGGTCGATCGTCACGCACCGCCGGGGTGTCCATGGCCGGATTGAGGATGTCGCCCGCCTCTCCCCCGGTAGCGGTCACCAGCACGGTGCGTACTCCGGAGTCGCTGTAGCGGGCAATGAGCGCGGCCCCCTTGGAGGCCTCGTCGTCGGGGTGGGCGTGTACTGACAGAATCACTCGCTTTTCCATAAGTGTTCGAACCTAGTAAGCGCGCTCAACCTTCCGCATCCAACCCGGTGGGAGAAAAAAGCGGGGTCTTCCCGCATGAATGTGGGGAGTTCCACGAGATCAACCGGGCGGTTCGCCCTGTAGGACAAGGGTTTTTGGTCCGGGTGGACGGCCCAGTGATCCGCACTCGTCTTGTGGTGACCCAAACAAGCCCGTAAATTCGCGATCAATCTCGGCCACTCGCGTGGTGCGCACGGGTGCTCCCTAGGTTTGGAGTTTGCAATAACAACCGAACCAGGAAGAGCACCTGTGCGCACTACCACTGTATTCAAGCGGCTGATGGATCTGCCCGGGGTCACCGTCTCGAAGGTGAACTCCCAACCAGTCAAGGTGGTGGTCACGGTGAAGCTCCGCAACCTGAGACTGAGCTGTCCCGCGTGTGAGTTCACCACCCGGGCCCGTTACGACACCCGCCCGGTCTCCTCGTCCTGGCGCCACCTCGATCTCGGCCGGTGGCGCTTGGAGGTGCGAGCCGACCTGCGCCGGATCGAGTGTCCCACTCACGGGATCCGCACCGAGGGCATGCCATTCGCCCGTGCGGGATCCCACTTCACCCGGGACTTCG
>JAJYNL010000011.1 GCA_021786375.1 Actinomycetes bacterium | reverse complement strand
CGCCAAAGAGGCTCTGGCGCACCAGGCGGTCTCCGAATACCTCGGCCATCGTCTTGGTGCTGTTTGGATAGAGGGAATGCCAGGCGTGGGAGTGTGCCGTCGTGGCCACGGTGTTGGAACCGAAGCGCCGGCGGGCCTCGGCGGCTGCTCGGGCGTTGAAGGTTACGTAGCGTATCTTGGTTCGCGCCAGGGGACCTTTGGCGAGCATGGCCAAGGTGGTGGTCTTGCCCGTGCCCGCCAGGGCGTTGATCGCGATGACCCTTTTGCGTTCCGAGGCAACCGCGTCGGCCACGGTCATCTGTTCTTCATTGGGCCTAATCATCGCTTTCGCACACTTCGTTGCTCTTCTCATTTCGCTGAAATCTTGCGATCCGCCAGCATTCCTTCGGGCACACCGCAGGCGCAAAAGGCTGGTGCGCCCCCGCGCCAAGGCGCTATCGGCCCTTCCCAGCCGGCTACCTCATAGCCACTCCCCTAGCCGCCTTGTTCGGCTCGGGGCGGCTGGCCAAGGCGGCAAGAGCCTTGGTAGTGGTGAGGCGGTTCTTGGAGGACGCGGCATAAAACTCCTCGATGGCAATCCCGGCTTCGACAAGCGCATCGCGATCCAACTCCCGCGAGGCCACCGGGGCCTTCTTCGCCAGTTCGGTACCATCCGGTGCGAGGAACCGGGCTTCGGGGGAGCTGGTGCGTCGGTTCAAATATTCGGTGATGGCGTCGATCTCCGCGTAGAGCAGCCGGGACTGGCCCTTCAGCTCGCGATAGCGCAGCAGAGCCTCGATGTCTCTTCCCGTGGCGCGGATGGTCTCCACTTCGCCTTTGGCTTGGATGGCGCTCGCGTCGATGCCCGAGATGAACTCCTCCCCAAGTTCGCCGAGCCGGGATTCGAGTTCGGCGAGCTCATGGTCGCTGGGGCTCTTCCCCGCACGGATACCGGTGACGCTTTCCCAGAAGATCGCCTCGGCGGCCATCACCAGCGAGAGCTGGCCCGGGGTGAAGTCGAAGCGGTACTCCATCGGTAGCGGATAGGGCGGGACCTGGAACATCGCCGCGATGTACCCGACGTTGCCTCCCAGGACCGCGTTGTAGTGGGCGAGCTGGGCGACGTAGTACTCGGGAACCTCCGTCCAGGGATCGCGGAAAGAGGTCTTGGCGTCCACGATGCCAATCTCGTCGCCCAGCCGGTAGAGCCCATCCACATGGGCGAAGGCGAACTTGAAGCGGGGATTGACGAAAAGCCAGCTGCCCAGATGCGCGAGGGCATCGGTGTGCTCGAGGTCCCCGAGAGACGTGGTGTAGGCCAGACCGAGCTCGCGGCGGGCGAAGGTCTTCAGCACCAGTGCTTCCTGGGCGTGACCGACATCAAGCCGCAGTTGCTGGGCTTCGGTAAATTCCCGCAGTGAGGTACGGGTGACTTTTTCCTGGAGCAAATCCAGGGCGGTGTGGTATTTGTTGAGGCCAAGCACCGAGCCGGCCTCGGACCCGCCGATGCCATCGTTGCGATCCATCCCCCACTGGTCGCCATCGCCTACCTCGACGATCGCCAGATCTTTGGCAAGAAGCTCCCGCATCGGCGCTCGGGCCATCTTCCACCCTCCTTCTCGCTACCAATGCATCCGCCACGCGAGCACTGCCACTGGGGCCAAGACCACGATCCCGGCCAGGCTGAGGGCTATCCGCATCGACTTTCGGGCGACGGAGAACTGCGCCAGCACTCCGACGCCGATGGCGGCACCGATCCCGAGCGTTGCAACCTGATGTTCCATTCCTTGCCCTCCCGTCTTGCCGTCGCGTGAAGCGCGCCGCGGCGGCGCTTTCTCTCACATAGCCCGACGTTGATTAATATGCACCGACCCCGGAGTAGTGGACTGTGAAGACGAGCCCGGCCGACACGGCGCTGCGAGTCACATTCCGGCATCTCCCTCAACCTCCTGTCGTCGCCGCAGGTGGCCTACGCGACGCCGGGCCGTCCAGCTGGGTTGAGAGCACTCGCCGGCATGCGGTCAGAGCGCTCCCTCGCGGCCTAACGCCTGGCTTTGTCCCGGTCTAACCACTGGCCACACTTTGGGGGCGTATTGATCTCACTGAGGCACGGGGAGAGCCGTGCCTGCTCGGCATTTTCCCGTAAAATGAGAACCGATCAACGCGCTGACCTGCTGCTTAGCGTCGGGGATAATGTGAAGATAACCCTGAAGCGCTACCGCTGGTGCTGACGCTCTCCTCCGGGGTCAGCGGATACACGACGCTTCACGCCACATCGGCGCGCGCGGCACTTTCCAGGCTGCGCCTCCTGGTGCAGATCGCCGGGCATTCCATCCCATTTCCCGCTGCCACCCAAATGGTCTCCGACGCGGTCGACGTAGTTGTCCACTGCACGCGCCTTGACGGAAGACCGGCCGTTACCGAGATACATGCCGTGGAGGAATCCGCGGCGGGTGCCGACAGCACCACCTTTACCACCACTCCTCTCTTCGTGCACTCCCCGGCCGGCCTTAGCGCCACCGGGCTCATCCCGGCCCGACTTTCGGAGCGTGCCCTGAGCCGAGGTGACGCCACCTTCCGGCGCCGCCTGCCCGGCGTGGAGGCCCGCGATGCCTGAGGCGGCAATCACACTGGCCATCGCCTCACTCATCTCCCTTTTTGTCGGGCCGCGTCTGCAGCGCCGCGCGTCGGCCCTTCCCGCCTTGGCGCGCCGGGTGGGCTCGTCCCTCCGCCGGCTGCTGGGACCCGCCGGAGCGACAGGCCGGAAGGCGCGCGTGATCGCCGCCGGGGCGGCGCTTATTGCGGGTGCGGCCACCGCGGCTTTCACCGCATCCCTTTCCTTCGCATGCGTGGCCGCTCTGAGCGGATGGGTGGTCACGATCCGGGCAGCGGCATCGTTCGAGGACCGGCAGCTGCGTACCGCGGCCATGCGTGCCTGGCCGGAAATCCTGGGCGAGACCGAGCTACGCGTTGCTTCACTCGGCTCCCCGTTGGCCCTCGCGCTCTTTGCCTCCGCCAAGAGCGCCGACGTGCGTTTGGTACCCGCCTTCGCCCAAGCCGAGCGCGCTTATGCCATCACCGGTTCGCTGCCGGCTGCCATGTCGGAGTTGGCGGGCCTGCTGCCCGATGGAGGCAGCCACTACATCTGCGAGCTGCTCTCGGTCGTAGGTACCGCACCCGGGGGAGAAGTGGCGCGCCTGCTGGGCGAGCTTGGCGCGGACATGGCCGCCGAGAGGGAGCGCACCCTTGAGTACTCGGCTCGCCTGGCCGGCCTTCGCTTTGCCCGCCTCTTCGTCTTCATCGTGCCGGCCGGCATGACCCTGGCCGGTGCCGGCATAGCCGGGATCTCCGCCTATCGCAGCGGCGCCGGAAGGGCGGGAATCGCCTTCTCGGTCGTAGTGCTGGCGCTTTGCTGGGCTTGGGCATCGCGGCTTGGTCGGGCGCCGAGCTCATACGCGGAGTCGGCCAAATGACCCCGGTTCCTCTCGCCACCCTTCTACTCGCCGGGGCGTCTCTCGCCCTGGCAGCCTGGCCTCCGCAACTGGAGGGAAAACGCCGCCACCGGCTGCTCGGCGTGGGAGCGCGTCCGGGGGAAGGTCATGGACCTTTCTACAACTTGAAGACCGCACTTCGCCGCAGCTCCGCATCGATCTCCAGCGCTGCCCCGGGCGCGTTTCAGGGCGGGCCGGCGAGCGGCTCACTCGTGGCAGCCGCGTCGTGCATGGCATTGGCCGTCGCCCTTGTCGCATCGGGCCGCAGCGCTGCGGCACTCGGCGCGGGGCTGACTGGATTCGCCGTCCTTGGAGCCCCGCCGGCCATGCGCATGGCAAATGCCCGCGCAGAACGGCGGCGCATCGAGGGGGAGCTGCCCCTCGCCGTGGAGAAGCTCGCCGTCTACCTGGCCAGCGGCTACTCCCTCAGTGCCGCCCTGGCCCGCCTTGGAGAGCAAGTGGGCGCCTCAGCTCCAGTCTTCTCCCTGATGAGCAACGGCGTGCGCAGTGGAATGAGCGCGGCCGATGCCGCCGTGGAGGCCGCCAGGCGCTGGCCCGGCCCCGCAATGGCGCGCCTGGCCGCCCTCCTGGAGGGAGGAGCCGGCGGGGCGGACATGGTCAAGGCCGCCCGCTCCACGGCTGCCGGACTCCGGGCCGAAGCGCACCGGGACGCGTTGGCGGCCATGGAGAAGGACTCGCAAAAGATCTGGATACCAATCACGATCGCCGCGCTCGTCCCGGGAGTGGTGATGATCTTCGTCCCCTTCGTGGCCGTGCTGCGCACGGTCGCCGGCTGAGACGCCCGCGCCTCCTCTCGAGCCACCTGCAGAACTCCTCATCGCGGCCTGCGCCGCCACCGGCAAACCTGCAAACAAAGCTGCAAGGAAAGGAAGACAGATGGGGATATACGCGCTGATTTGGACACTGGCCCAGATAGAGCGGGCCGGTGACCGGCTTGCGGAATACCTCGGCCCCAAAGAGAGTGAGCGCGGTGAGGGCGTGGTGTCGGCCGCGATCGCGGTCTTGATCTTCGCGTTTCTCGGAGTGGTCCTCTGGGTCGCATTCAAGGCGACCATGGGCACCGCCACCTCCGCAATCAACGACCAAGTGGCCAAGCTGGGGCAGTGATGGCACCAAGGCGAGCGTCGCAACGGCGCGGCGAGCAGGGCAGTGGGTACGTGCCTGCCCTGGTGGGCATAGTGGTCGCCTTGGCCGTGTTGGAACTGGTCCTCTCGCTGGCGAGGCTCGCCGCCGCCCAGGTGAGGCTTTCGGCCACGGCCCAGGACGTCGCCAGGCTTGCAGCCGGGACACTGGGCACATCCGGACGGATCTCCTGGGCGGCCCTGGCCGCCCAGACCCGCTCCGACCTGGGCAGCTTGGCAACAGGCGCCACCCTCTCACTGCATCCCTCGGGCGGCATGGTGGTGGCTCGCGTGACGGCACGGCTGCCCATCGCCTCGATACCGGGAGTGGCGCCGGTCTGGACGACCTTGACGGGGACGGCGGCCATCTCCGCCGAGCCGGCATGAGGCTCGAGCACGAGGAGGGGATGCTGGACGTGGCCATGGCAGTGGCCTCGCTCTGCCTGCTTCTCGCGTTCGGCGCGTACCTGTTCACTCTCACCGCCTCGGCAACCCGGACCCAGCAGGCCCTTAGCGAGGCACTGCGCAACATCGCACGCATCATCCAGCGTGGCCATGCACCGGTGGGGGCCGTCGGCGCAACCAGCGAGGCGAAGGCCACCTTTGCCGCCATGGGGGTTCCCGCGGCGGGCCTGACGGCGAGCGTCGCAATGGTTGCGACCTGCGTCGCAGAGCGGGTGGAGCTCTCGATCCCCCTGCCTCCCCTGCCAGGGGTCGTGCTGTCGAGTGCCACGACGCAGCCCATTTCACTTACCGGAGCTTGCGCATGAGCCGGGGGGGTGTACCGGAGCAGTCCGAGTGCGGCTCGGTATTGATGCTGGTGCCGGCCATCGCCCTGGTGGCGGTGGCCCTGGCCGCATTGGTGCTCGATCTGGATTACCTCTACGTAACGAAGGCGGAGCTGGCGAACCGCGTCGAGGCTGCTGCCACGGCGGCGGTCGATCAGCTGAGCCTGCCTGGCCTCTACCTGGGCTCTACCGTGGAGATAGACCCGGCGCTGGCCCGGGCGATCGCCGAGCGCCAGCTGGGAGGCGCATCAACCCACGGCTATCACGTGACCGGGGTGAGCAGCGTGATCCAAGGGAACTCCATCTGTGTCCTTGCAACCGCGCGGGTGGACCTCCCCGCCTTCGGGGCCCTTCTCGGTGCCACCCCCGCCTCGCTGATCCAGGCACGCTCGATTGCCACGCTCCCTGTGCCCGGGCAGGACCCGGCCACGGCGCCTATCCCTTGGTGCTGATAGGACAAGCCCGCTGCCGGGAAGGATCCGGCCTAAATTGTCTACATGCGAATAATTGAGCGCTACGAGTCCCCGGTTCGCCTGGCAATCGCCAACTCCCATGGGGGCGGGCGCGAACTCCGGGCCTTTGCGCTCTCCGACCTGGGTGGGCTGAGCGTCCGAGTGATCGGGTTGGCCGGCAATGTGCTGGCCCGACTCGAGCTGCCCGGGCTGCCGGCCGGTGACGCCCACGCCGCATCACTGGAAGAATCCATCCATCCCAACCTGGCCCTGATCCTTACCTCCATCGCGGAGCGCGCGTACAGCTTCGCGACCAATCACATTGAGCTCGAGGGGGCTACCAACTTCCGCGACTTCGGCGGCTACCCCCGCGCAGGCGGAGGGGCCATGCAGTGGAGGCACTTCTTCAGAAGCGAGAACCTCGGCCGCCTCACCAATGCGGACATCGCCGAGATGGCTGCCCTCGGGATTCGGCGGGTCTTCGACCTGCGCCGCCCGGACGAGGTCGCCCTCGCCCCCTCGCCCGGCCTCGAGGCAGCGGGCATCGAGGTGGTAAGCGTCCCGATATCGGGCACTGTTGCCGGCTACGACGATGGCGTGCTCGGGATCTTCGAGGGAAGGATCACCTCCATCACCGCCTGGGACATGATCGGGATGTACGAATCCATCCTCGATAATCACCTGGATGACCTGCTCGCGGTGGCCTCCGCCATCACCGCGTCGCCGGTGCCCACCCTGGTGCACTGCACCGCGGGAAAGGACAGGACCGGATTGGCTGTGGCCCTGGTGCAGATGGCTTACGGAGTTTCGCGCCAGGACATCTTCTACGATTATCTGCTCTCCAACCGGCTGCGCACGCCGGAGCGGATGGCCACTCTCGCGCCGGAATTCGAGAGGCGGGGACTGGACATCACCAACTTCAAGGCCTACTTCTCGGCCCCCTTTGCCGCCCTGGAATCCGTCTACGAAGATCTCGAGGCCGCCGCCAAGCGCATTGGCACCGCTGCAGCCTGAGCTTGCCGGCCCAAAAATTCGAAACGGATTCAGAGCGTCCTTGTCGACAAAGACGCTGCTCAGCGACTTGCCACGTCAAAACGTTCTCCTCCGTGCAGGTAAAGTTCCCCACGATGTTGGACATCTGCAGCCCAAGTGCCTATTATCAGGGCAATTCATCATGATGACGTCTGTCACATAGAAGGGGGAACAGATGCCGGAGTCGTCCAACGACAAGGCTGTGACTATCGAAGCTCTAATGATCGAGCAAAGGACCTTCGCCCCAAGCGACACCTTCCGCGCGCAGGCAAACCTCAACTCGGAGTCGGTGTACGCCGAGGGTGAGGACTACGTAAAGTTCTGGGAGGACGAAGCGCGGCACATCCAGTGGCGGAGTCCCTGGTCGCAGGTCTTGGACTGGTCGAACCCTCCATTCGCCAAGTGGTACGTAGGCGCCAAGCTAAACGTGACCGAGAGCTGCCTGGACCGCCACCTGGCGGACAAGGGCGACAAGGTCGCGTATTACTTCGAGGGTGAGCCCGGCGATACCCGCACCCTCACCTACCGCGAGCTATACCACGAGGTGAACAAGCTCGCAAACGGGTTGGAGTCCCTCGGGGTCACCAAGGGTGACCGAGTCGCAATCTACATGGGAATGGTTCCAGAACTCCCCATCTCCCTCCTTGCGGTGGCGCGCCTCGGCGCGGTCCATTCCGTGGTCTTTGGCGGCTTTTCCTCCGATGCCCTGCGCGACCGCATCAACGACTCCGCCGCCAAGGTTCTGATCACCTGTGACGAGTCGTGGCGCAACGGCGGACGCATCGCGCTGAAACAGTACGCCGACAACGCTCTGAGCGAGACCCCCTCGATCGAGAAGGTCGTGGTGGTGCAGCGCACCGGCGCGGACATCCCCATGGCCGAAGGCCGCGACATCTACTACCACGACCTGGTCGACGGGATGTCGGAGGAGAAGGCCGCCACCGAGACCGACTCCGAGGACCCGCTCTTCATCCTCTACACTTCGGGAACCACGGCCAAGCCCAAGGGCATCCTGCACACGACAGGCGGGTACCTGGTGGGAGCCGCCTTCACCCATCGCAATGTCTTCGACATCAAGGGCGACGACGTCTGGTGGTGCACAGCTGACATCGGCTGGGTCACCGGCCACTCCTACATCGTCTACGGGCCACTGGCCAACGGCGCGACGGGCGTGCTCTACGAGGGCGTGCCCAACTTCCCGGACAAGGACCGCTTCTGGGAGATCGTCGAGAAGTACAAGGTGACGCAGTTCTACACCGCGCCCACCACCATCAGGACCTTCATGAAGTGGGGCACCGAGTATCCGGCGCGCCGTGACCTTTCCAGCCTGAAGGTGATCGGCACGGTTGGCGAACCCATAAATCCAGAGGCCTGGATCTGGTACAACGAAAACATCGGCCATGGGCTCTGCCCCATCGTCGACACCTGGTGGCAGACCGAGACCGGTCATATCATGATCTCCCCGCTGCCCGGCATCACCACCACGAAGCCCGGATCGGCCACCAGGCCGCTACCCGGCATCGGCGCGGACATCGTGGACGACGACGGCAACTCGGTTCCCTGGGGTGGTGGGGGCTACCTGACCCTCACCCACCCTTGGCCGGGGATGCTGCGCACCATCTACGGCGACCCCAACCGTTACGTGGATGTCTACTGGAGCCGCTTCTCCAAGCCCGCGGAGGGAAAGTGGGTCTACTTCGCGGGTGACGGGGCCAAGCGCGACGAGGAAGGTTACTTCTGGCTGCTCGGCCGCGTCGACGACGTGATGAACGTCTCCGGTCACCGCATCTCCACCCTCGAAGTCGAGTCCGCCCTCGTCGACCACCCGTCGGTGGCCGAAGCAGCCGTGGTCGGACGCGCCGATGCCACCACTGGACAGGCGATCGCCGCCTTCGTGACTCTAAAGGGGCACGTGGTGGGAGACGACGCGCTCTTGAACGAGCTGCGCGAGCACGTGGCGGTCAAGATCGGCAAGATCGCCCGCCCGGCCTCCATCGTCTTCACCGACGAGCTGCCCAAGACCAGATCGGGCAAGATCATGCGACGGCTTCTTCGCGACATCTCCGAGAAACGCCAGTTAGGTGACGTCACGACACTCGCCAATGCCGACGTGGTGAAGGAGATCGCCGAAAAAGCCCAGGTGGCCTCATCCCGCGAGAGTTCTCAGGAATAGCGGATCCAAGGTGTATCGGACTCGGCCACTGAGCCCGATGATGTACATGGATCTGTCAATACAGATGTTCGGACCGGCGGGCGCGTCATTCCAGGCGCGATCCCATGCCGGTCCGGATGCGAGGCCCGGCGCGAAAGCGCTCGGTCTCGAAACGGCCCTTGCGGTCGAAGCGGCGGCCATTACGGCCGCCTGCGGGAATCGCAAGCTGCGGCCTAGGCCGCAGCCCTTCGCCAAGAAGACGCGCGGCACACGTTGCGCGCGCCCTCGCGACCGGTTTACCGGGAGCAGTGGAGCGGGGCCGACGGGGGAAACACATTGTCAGAAAGGACAAGTCCCATATGGCAGACAACACGCCTACTGTTGCGGATCCCGGCCCACTAGGGCTGGCAGGATTCGCAACGACTACCTTCGTCCTCAGTCTCGTCAACTCAGGCCTCATCCCTGCTGGTGACGTCGTCGTCGTACTGCCATTGGCACTGGTGTACGGCGGGATCGCACAGCTGCTCGCCGGCATGTGGGAGTTCAAGCGTAACAACACCTTCGGTGCTGTTACGTTCACCTCATACGGCGCGTTCTGGCTGTCCTTCTACTTCCTCGCAAAGGACTTCTTGAAGGGCGCACCCAGCGATGCGGTTGCGATCTTCCTACTCGCCTGGACAATCTTCAGCCTCGGCTTGCTGGTCGCCTCCTTCGGGACTAACGGCCTCATCGCCGCCATCTTCGTGGTCCTCGCGTTCACCTTCGGTGCCCTGACCTTCGGTGCCTTCACCGGGAGCGCCGGATTCACCAAGATCGGCGGTTACCTGGGCATCCTGCTGGCCATCATGGCCTGGTACGGCTTCCTGGCCGGCGTGGCGAACAACACGTTCGGGCGGACGGTATTCCCGACTTTCCCGTTCAAGAAGTAGGCAACTGATTGCTTGGAGGCCCCGCCACCTCACCGGCACCCGGCCGGCGAGGGAGGCGGGGCCTCTTCAATTAACTCCCCGCGCCGGAGGCCAGCAAAGAGGCGAGCGGGTCCCCTTCGAGAGCGGCGGCCATGCGCAGCCTTTCCTCCGCCCCCGGTGGGCCGAGCCGGCCGGCCGAAAGCCATTCCCTTGCCGCCGCCACCAAAGTCACGTAGTTGCCCAGCCCGTCTAACTCCTCCACCTTGCCGGCCAGCTCACCGACCAGCTCAGCGTGGCCCTCGAGAAAGGCGCGGACCAGCCTCTCGGCCACCGAGACCGCCTCGCGCTGGGCGCGGGGGTCGACAGGGGCCGGGCTCACGGGAGCCTACGCATCTCTATCAGCCACGCCACCAGCTCCTCCATCTCCTCGACCAGCCTCTCGTCCGCGGGAGCACGCTGGGTGGCCATCCAGAGCCGGTAGCACTCCCCCAACTCGGCGGAAACCCCGGGAGAAGCGATCTCCTGGAATCCCGCCCCGGCCAGCGCGGAGGAAATGGCGCCAAAGCGCTGCCCGGCGCCACCCCCTTGCGCAAGCGCGTCGCCCAGCCGCATCGCCCAGTCGCATCGCCTCGGCCTTGGAGAGGCGCTTATGCTGCATCGGTGTCCCCACCAGCTGACTGATGCCGTCGGAGCTCCTCCAGGCTCACCGTGTCCTCCTCGAGGAGCAGCGATACCGCCGAATGCACCAAGCGTCCCTGGACGGTCAGCACCACACGCCCGTCCCCGGTGCGCGAGTAGAGACCTTGGGGGATCGCCTCCAGGTCGAGCGCCGCTTCAGGAACTCCCAGGCTCGTGCGCAGCGCGAGGCTCAGTCCTTCGAAGAGAAGCTGCCTCTCGCTCAGGCGCTCGCTGCCGGCGGTAGCGTCTCCCCTGGCTGCGAGCGCCTTTGCCCAGCGATACGAGTCCCGGACGTTCCAGCTGCGCACCCCGTGCAAAAAACTATGGGCGCTCGGACCCACCCCCAGATACTCCCCCTGCATCCAGTAGGCCCAGTTGTGCGCGGAGCGCTCTCCGGGGCGGGCGAAGTTGGAGACCTCGTAGCACTCCAGTCCGGCGCGGGAGAGCACGCCGTCAAGCCCAAGGTAGAAGTCCACCGCCCGATCCTCGTCGGGGAAGAGCTCGGGGCGCTCCGCAAGCGGAGTGCCGGGCTCGACGATCAGCCCGTAGGCGGAGATATGACCGGGCTGGGCCCCTGCGGTCACCAGCCCCTCGATCTCCTCCAACATCCGCTCGGGCTCACCCCCGCCGACGCCGAAGATGAAGTCGGTGGAAAAACGCAGGCGGGCGTCCCGCAGACGGGCGATGGCGCTCTCCGCCTCGGCTGCGCGGTGATGCCGCCCCAACAGGGTCAGCTCCCGGTCCGAGAGAGACTGCACTCCCAGTGAGACACGGTTGATCCCCACCTCGGAATAACGCATGGGGTCGGGAGCCAGTGACTCGGGATTGGCCTCGATGGTGACTTCGGCGGCATCCCCTACCACCGGGGCAAGAATGCGCTCGAGTTGTGCGAATGAGAGAAGCGACGGCGTGCCCCCGCCCAGATAGACGGTTTCGAAGCCGGGATTGCCCATCTCGGCGCTACGCGAGGCGATCTCCGCGCACAGGGCGTCGACGTATTCGTCCATGAAGTCGAAGCGGTCCGACCACGTGGCGAAGGCGCAATAGTCGCACCTGGAGGTGCAAAAAGGTACGTGGATGTAAAGACCTGGGCGCATAGTTCGTATCCGCCGTGCCGAACGGCGGAAACCAGGCTAGCGCAGGCGCACACCCATCTCGTCGAGGCGAGCCAGCATCTGCTCCGCCGTCATGTCGAAGATGGCGCCGAAAACGCGCAGGTCCTCGCTTCGCACCGAGATCATGCGCCCGTTGAAATCCTGGCGCTGCACCTGGATTGCGTTCAGGTAGCGCCTGAGCGCGTCCTTCTCGGGCCCAACCGCCTCGGCCAGGCGGTTGAGGTCGATGGTGACCTTGCCACCGGAGGCCCCATCCCCACCGTGCAGGCTTGCCGCCAGCACGTCGATGTCATACTCCGAGGCGCCCTCGGTCAGCGAGCCCTTGCCGCCGGAATCGCGGGGCAGGAGGCTGTCGATGGAAACTCCGTACAGCGCGGCCAGGCGCTGAAGACGAGGGACCGAGATCGAGCGCTCACCGCGCTCGTACGCTCCGAGTACGGAAGCCTTGAACTCCATGTTGGACATGGCTTCGACGGCCTGAAGCGAAAGCTTTCGCTGCTTGCGGACAGAACGCAGGCGGCCACCTACCGCTGTCGCGTAGCTCTCCGTGACCTGATCTTCTCTAATAGTCATAAAAACTCGCGCACTCTCAGCGGGCTTGTCACAAAATGATACACCCATTGTTCACTCGGTGCAGCAAAACTACACATCTGTGATCTTAGGCGGCGGGAAGGGCCAGAGCGGTGGCGGCCGCCACCACCGCCGCCGTCTCGGCGCGAAGCACCCTCCCTGGTAGAGAGGCTCTTGGAACATTCTCCGGAATCTCCCCGTCGGCGAAGCCACCCTCCGGGCCAATCAGCAAAGCGGCTGGGCGGGAAATCAGCGGCCCTGCGGCCGGATCACAGACGACCACCCTTCCCAGCACCTCCCCCATGGACTGAAAGCCCAGCTCAGGCAAGAAGAGGCTCCTACACTGCCCCGCAGCCTCGGCCGCGACACGCTGGAGCCGCTCCGGGGTGGCCCTGCGCTCCGCACCTGCCACCGATTGTGACCGTCGTGCATGTACCAGGGTGATCCGGGAGACGCCGAGTTCGGTAAGCATGCGAACCGCAAGGCTCAGGCGCTCGAAGTCGATCACGGAGAGAACCATCTCCAGGTTGAACGGGGGAGCTTCGGCCCGGAGAT
Source organism: Actinomycetes bacterium (assembly GCA_021786375.1). Taxonomy (GTDB): domain Bacteria; phylum Actinomycetota; class Acidimicrobiia; order Acidimicrobiales; family Acidimicrobiaceae; genus Acidithrix. The sequence continues at coordinate 10,583 of JAJYNL010000011.1, read as the reverse complement.
GGCCGACCTCCCCGAGCAGCTCCTCGGCGGCCGCGCCCCGGCGCCGCCTGGCCGCGGCTTCGGTGACCCGGGCCAGTGCCAATCCTCCCCGGCCATCGGAGATGGTCACCTCCTCCCCGGGGGCAAGGCGCCTCACGTTGAAGAGGTGGTGCAACTGAGCCTCGGAGAGGGCGCGAACCGAGGCGGAGGGCGCGATGACGTGCGCCCTGGAAGTGAGATGCCAGTCGCCTCCGGCCCCAATCCCCTCGCTCATCCGACCCCCTTAGGAGCGGAAGGCCGACTTGATCTTGGAGAAGAGCCCGGCTTCGTGGACGGCGACCTCCTCGCCGCGCAATGCAGCCAGCTCCCTGAGCAAGCGCTCCTCCTCGGCGTCGAGCTCGGTGGGGACGTCGACCACCACGGTGACGATCTGATCACCACGTCCCCGCGAACGCAGGTGGGGAACCCCCTTGCCCTTCAGGACGAAACGCCGGCCGGACTGGGTCCCCCCGGGAACGGTGAGCTCCTCCGGGCCGTCGAGCGTATCCACCTGGATCTGCACGCCAAGCGCCGCCTGCACGTAGCTAACGTGCACCGTGGAGTGGATCTCGTCGTGGCTCCGGGTGAAGCGCGGATCGGGGCGCACACTCAAGTGGATGTAGAGGTCTCCGGGCATTCCGCCGCGGCTACCGGCCGCCCCCTTGCCGGTCAGGTGCAAGGTGGTGCCGTCGTCCACTCCGGCGGGGACTTCGACCGTATAGTTGCGGTCCACCGTACGGCGGCCGTCCCCACGGCAGTCGGGGCAGGGGGTGGAGATGATCTGGCCGGCGCCGCCGCAGCGGTCACAGACAGCGGTGGTCATCATGCGCCCCAAGATGGTCTGGGCCACGCGCTTCACCGAGCCGCTTCCCTGGCATATGGGGCAGACACTCGGAGTGGTGCCCGGCTTGGAGCCGTTGCCGCCGCAGGTCGAGCAAGTGGTCGGAACGCGGATGGAGACTTCCTTCTGGGCCCCGAATACCGCCTCTTCGAAGGTTAGGGTGACGGTGGCCTCCATATCCTGGCCACGCTGGGTGCCGCCGCGGCTGGTGCGGTAGCCGTTCCCGAAGGCGGCTCCGAACATTGACTCGAAGATGTCACCAAAGGGGCCCGGCCCTCCGAAGAAGTCCCCCGGGCCACCGCCCATGCCGCCCATGCCGCCCATGCCCCCGGCGCCATAGGCGTCGTAGACGCGGCGCTTCTCGGGGTCGCGCAAGGTTTCGTAGGCCGTGGTGACCAGCTTGAAACGCTCCTCGGACTCCTTGTTGCCACCGTTGGCGTCAGGATGCAGCTCCCGAGCGAGCTTCCGGTACGCCCTCTTTATCTCCTCGTCGGTGGCGTCACGCGCTACCCCAAGAATCTCGTAGTAGTCGACGTCCGCCATCAACCCTCGCTAAGCCTTCTAGACAAGTTCTCACTAACCAAATTGGCAACGCCGATCGCCGAAGCGTAGTTCATGCGCGTGGGCCCGATAAGCCCGATGGTGCCCACTTCCACCCCGTCCACAGAGTAAGGCGCCACCACCACCGCACACTCCCTCAGCGAGCTGACGCCGTGCTCCGAGCCGATTGCCACTCCCTGCCCCCTGGAGAGCAGCGAGCGCATCAGGGTGACCACCAGATAGTGGCGTTCCAGGATGGATATGACGTCGCGCACGGTCTCCACCGCACCGAAGGAGGCGGCGATCCTGCTGGCCCCCTCGATGAAGACACCGTCGCGCTCCGCATCGCGCACAGCCTCGCGCACCGCTACGAAGGCGTAGGCGCCCAGCTTGTCGAGCTCCGGGTCCTCAAAGCGAGGTGGGGAATCCACATCGCGCACCTCGCGCTCGCGGAAGTGCGCGGTCAGGGCGTTGCCGATATCGGCCAGCTGGCCGGAATCGACCTCACCGGGCCAGACGATGGTGCGCTTCTCCACCGAGCCGTTGGCATCCACCACCACCACGACCACCGTTCGCGAACTGAGCGCAACCAGCTGAACCGATACGATGCGCGCGCGATGTGCGGAAGGACCGGTCACCACTGCGGCCAGGTCGGTCATGCGGGTGAGCAGGTGGGTGGTGGAGGAGAGAAGCTCCTCGATCTCCTGGTGCGCCTTGGCAAAGAAGCCTTGCACCTGCCCGGCCCGGTCGGGACCCGGGTCGGCGGAGGTCATCAGCTCATCGACGTAACGGCGATAGCCCTTCTCGGTGGGGACGCGGCCGGCACTGGTGTGGGGCTGATGGAGGTAGCCCTCGCCCTCCAGCGCGCTCATCACATTGCGGATGGTGGCCGGGGATACGCGCATACCCGGCAGCGAGGCAAGATAGGCCGAGCCAACCGGCTCAGCCGCATCAATGTAGGCCTCGATAATGGCCCGCAAAATCGTCGATCTTCTGTCGTCAACTCCGGCGTTCATGGCGAATCCCCCGAGCCCGGGTTCATACCCGCTTCACATAGCTCTATTAGCAATCAAGTCTACCGAGTGCCAAGGCCGGAACGAATGACAAGCGCGTACTCTAAGTCATCCTGTCGTAGAAGTGCAGCACCCTCTCCCGGTAGAAGATGGCCAGCGTGTCGAGCAAGGTCCTGGCCACCGAAACCATGTCGACGGTGCTGGAGAAGCGCTCCCGGATCATGACCGGCGCCTCCACGAACTTGTGGTAGCCCAACCGGCTTGCAACCACGAAGAGCTCCAGGTCGAAGGCGAATCGCTTCTCCACCATCAGCGGCAGCGCCCGCTCGATGACCTCCCGCCGGCAGAGCTTGACACCCGTCTGGGTGTCACGAACCGAGAGGTTGAAGAGACCCCGGATCAGCTGCTGGTAGACGAAGGAGTAGAGGCGCCGGAGGGGGGGATAGACGACCTCGGAGGCTGGGTGGCGCTTGGAGCCAAGCACTATGTCGGGCTGGAAGGCGATGAGCACGGAGATGAAGTCGCTCAGAGCCTTGGGGTCGATGTCGCCGTCGGCGTCGATGAAGCCCAGGTACTGCCCCTTGCCAAGCCTGAGGCCGGTGCGCAGGGCCGCCCCCTTGCCGTTGCGCTTCACGTGGTAGACGTCTTTGAGGTTCAATATCTCCATGCTCCCCAGGGCATCCACGCTGGAGTCGGTGGAGCCGTCGCTGACGGCGATCAACTCGTAGGAGACCCCGGTCCCCTCCATGACCTCGACGATCTCCCTGAGGGCGGCCTCGAAGACGGCCCCGGGGTTGTAAAAGGGCACGACGATGGAGACGAGCGGATTGGCAGGCGCGGGGTGATAAGGGGCGGAATCGGAGGAGACTACGACGTAGCCGGTTCGGGCAAGTTCGGCCGAGTACTCCTGCTCCGCCGATACCCCTTGCGGGTATTGCGCGGGGGCCTGCCACGGGCGCTCTTTCGAACTCGTCCCAGGGTCCATGGATTCCTCCCTCTTCCAGCATATCGGCATGCCAAAGTGCCCAACTGAAGCGCTCCGGGGTGCCCGTACGGCGCGCGGGTGGAAGTGCGCAAGAGGCGCAGGGAAGGTGCCGGGCCTAGAATCGGTGGAACAACTGGGGATGGAAGGGCCGTCTGCGCCGGGTCGTGGCGCTTCCCCGAAGACGCGAATTGCGAGGTGCAGGTGCTGGCGACGTTCACGATCTTTCTCCGTGAGGGGATTGAGGCGTCGATGATTGTGGCCATCCTCCTGGCCTACCTCGACAAGATCGGCAAGCGCGAGAACTTCCGTGACGTCATCATCGGCGTGGTCGCCGCCCTCGCCTTCGCGGTGCTGGCGGGCGTGGCCGTCTACGCGACATTGAAGACCTACGCCGGAACCCGCCTGCAGACCGAGTTCGAGACGGTCACGTACCTGATCGCCGCAGCGGTCATGACCTACATGACCTTCTGGATGTCCGCGCATGCGCGGAACCTGGCCAAGGAGTTACGCGAGAAGGCGGAGTTCGCCCTCAAGCGTGGAGCCCGGTTGGGCCTGGCCGTGATGGCCGCCCAGGCGGTCGGACGCGAGTCGCTGGAGGCGATGGTCTTCACATTGGCCATCGTCTTCGCCACATCCACCAAGGGGGCTGCGGTCGGCGCCGTTGTCGGAACCCTGGCCTCCCTGGCCTTCGCGGTGGCCGTCTACCGCCTGGGCAAGCGGATCAACATGGCCAGGGCTTTCCGCGTTATGGGCGTGGCGCTGATGATCTTCGCCGCCGGACTGCTCATCGACGCGGTCGAGAACCTGCAGCAACTCGGCTTCCTGCCCGTCCTCACCACCGCAATGTGGGATACCACCTCGTTCCTGAACGACCAATCCACCCTCGGCGACATCGTGCACACCTTCTTCGGGTACGCCTCCCGGCCAAGCATCCTTCAGGGGTTGGTCTACGTCGCCTACCTGGCAATAGTGGTGACCATCTTCATGAAGACCACCCGCCGCAGGGTCACCCACGCCAACCGGGCGGTGAATGCGGAGGATCAGCCCTCCGCCAAGGCGGGCTGACCGGCTTCACCGACCGGGCCACTGCCCGGCTTTCCCGAGATCTCCCCAAAGCGCCGCAGCGCCTCCTCGCGCTCGCGCGCATGGTCGACGATCGGGTCGGGATAGGCGCCTGGCTGCAAGAGCCCGAGCCGCTTGGCCTCCCACGGCTCGTGCAGGAAGCGCGTGGGCAGGTGGGACAGCTCCGGGAGATGGGCACGGATATAGGCGCCCTCGGGGTCGAACTTCTTGCCCTGCAGGACCGGGTTGAAAACCCGGAAGTAAGGTGCCGCGTCGGTCCCTGAGCCTGCCACCCACTGCCAGGAGTGATTGTTGGAGGCGATGTCCCCGTCGATCAGGTGCTCCATGAAGTGCCCGGCGCCGATTCGCCAGTCGATGTGCAAATCCTTGATCAGGAACGACGCCACGATCATGCGGGCACGATTGTGCATCCATCCCGAAGTGGCCAGCTCCCGCATGCCCGCATCCACCATGGGATAGCCGGTCATCCCCTGCTTCCAGGCCTCCAGCCTCTCGCGGGCCGGGGAGGCCGAGGGGTCGTCGTGGACCATCCGGGCGAAGCGGCCCTCGAGATTCTCCCATGCGCTTTTCGGCTCGGAGGCCAATGTCTGGGCGAAAAAGTCCCGCCATGCCAGCTGGCGGACGGCCTCGTCACCACCCGGCAGGCCGGCCATGGCCGCGGCCACCTGCCGAGGATGCACCAGCCCGAAGCGAAGCGCGGGAGAGAGGCGGCTGGTGGCCTCGGAGCCGGGAAGGTTGCGCCCGGCCGGGTACTCCACCGCCCGGGCGGCGAAGCTGGCCAGCTGCGCCAGCACCTCCTCCTCGGATGCCCCAAAGCGCCGACGGTCGAAACGCTCGGGAAGCCCCAGGACCTCCAGCGCCTTTGGGTCCCGCAGCGCCGGCTCGGAGAGCGCGGCATCGATAAGAGCGCCCTCAGGAGCGGGGCGCGGCGCGTCGAAGCCGTGCTCGGCGAGCCGGCGGTAGAAGGGTGTAAAGGCCCTGTGCCAGCCCCCGGTGGCTCGGGCCAGCTTGCCGGGAGGAAGCAGATAGGGCGAGTCACCCAGCTCCAGCCTGGCTCCGCCCGCCTCGAGCAACCCCGCTGCGCGCTCGTCCCGCCGTCGGGCCAGCGGTGTGAACTCCCGGGTGGCCACCACCACCTCGGCGCCCGTGCGGGCGGCAAAGGCGGCGACTTCGGCCGCCGGGTCGCCGTGGGCGAGGTTGAGCCTTCCCCCCAAGGACCGGTCCAGCCCTCGCAATGCGGCGGCCAGGTAGGAGGAGCGCCCGGTGGACGCTTCGATGAGCCGGGGCGAGACGCAGAAGAACAGGTGGAGCGGCCCACCTTCGGCCAGCAGCAAGGCGCGCTCGAGAGCGCGATTGTCGGCCAGGCGCAGGTCGCGCCTGAACCAGAGGACTACGCCGCGCATCGCCTCGCCGCGGCGGCGGGCCGCCCGCCCGTCCGGCCGATGGGCATCAATTGCCCTCTTCGAGACGCAGAGCGCTGATGAAGGCCTCCTGGGGTACTTCAACCCGGCCGATGTTCTTCATCCGCTTCTTGCCCTCCTTCTGCTTCTCGAGCAGCTTGCGCTTGCGGGTGATGTCACCGCCGTAGCACTTGGCAAGCACGTCCTTGCGCCGTGCCTTTACTGTCTCGCGGGCGATGATCCTCCCACCCACTGCGGCCTGGATGGGGACGTCGAAGAGCTGGCGGGGTATGAGCTCGCGCAGCTTGACCGTCATCTTGCGCCCGTAGTCATAAGCCTTGGAGCGGTGGATGATGGCCGAGAAGGCGTCCACCGGGGCGGCGTTTAGCAGGATGTCCAGCTTGACCAAGTCGGACTCGTGATAGCCGGCCGGCTCGTAGTCGAGGCTGGCGTAGCCCTTGGTGCGGGACTTGAGAGCGTCGAAGAAGTCCATCACCACCTCCGCCAAGGGGATGCGATAGGTGAGCTCGATCCGCTCGGGCGAGATGTAGCTCATGGAGAGCATCTCGCCACGGCGGGTCTGGCAGAGGTCCATGATGGTACCCGTGTACTCGCTCGGCGAGAGGATGTCGATTTTTAGATAGGGCTCTTCGATCTTGGCTATCGACTGTGCGGCAGGCATCTCGGAGGGGTTGTCCACCACCACCGGCTCCTCCTTGCCCGGCATGTGCACCAGGTACTCGACCGAGGGAGCGGTGGCGATCAGGGAGAGGTCGAACTCGCGCTCGAGGCGCTCGCGCACGATCTCCATGTGCAGCAGCCCGAGGAACCCGCACCGGAAGCCGAAGCCGAGCGCCAGGGAGGTCTCGGGCTCGTAGGTGAAGGAGGAGTCGTTCAGCCGCAGCTTCTCGAGCGCCTCGCGCAGGTCCTCGAACTCGTCCCCGTCCACCGGGTAGAGGCCGCAGAAGACCATCGGCTTGGGGTGGCGGTAGCCGGGAAGGGGATCGGGGGACCCGCCCTCGACGGTGGTTACCGTCTCACCCGCACGGGCCAGGCCCACGTCCTTGATGCCTGAGATGAGATAGCCCACCTCGCCGGGCCCCAGCTCGTCCAAGGGGACCGGCACCGGCATGCGCGCGCCGATCTCCTCCACCCCGTGGGTGGTCTTGGCCTGCATGAAGCGCAGGCGATCATGGGAGTGAAGAGTCCCGTCCACCACACGGACGGAGGAGACGACGCCACGATACTGGTCGTAGTAGGAGTCGAAGATCAGGGCGCGCAGCGGATCGGCGGGGTTGCCCTTGGGGGCGGGGATCCTCTCCACCACGGCGTCCAGGAGTGCGTCCACCCCCTGTCCGGTCTTGCCCGAGACACGCAGTATCGAGTCGGCGGGTATGCCCAGCACGTTCTCGATCTCGGCCGCGTAGCGGTCGGGATCGGCCGCGGGCAGGTCGATCTTGTTGAGGGCGGCCACGATCTCCAGGTCGTTCTCGATGGCCAGGTAGCAGTTGGCCAGTGTCTGGGCCTCGATGCCCTGGCTGGCGTCCACCAGAAGCACCACACCCTCGCACGCCGCCAGCGAGCGGCTCACCTCGTAGCCGAAGTCGACGTGCCCGGGGGTGTCGATAAGGTGCACGGTGTAGCCCTTCCAGTTCACGCGGACGTTCTGGGCCTTTATGGTGATACCTCGCTCACGCTCGATGTCCATGGTGTCGAGGTACTGCTCCCGCATCTCTCTCGGATCGACCGCACAGGTCAACTCGAGGATGCGGTCGGAGAGCGTCGATTTGCCATGGTCGATGTGGGCGATTATCGACAGGTTGCGGATCTTGGAAGTCTCTATCATCTCTAGGGGCTCCAGCCTAAAGGCCGGGGCGGCGCTATCCCCAGGACAGCGCTAAACTATTCACTTCGCGGCGGAGCCCGAGCGGCCTTGGGCGGTCCCGGCACGGAAGTTTCCTAACACAGAGGTTGAAGTGGCAAACATCAAGAGCCAGATCAAGCGGAACAAGCAGAACGAGCGACGCCACGAGCGCAACAAGGCGGTGCGCTCCGAGCTCAAGACGCGGGTGAAGTCCGCGCTGACCGCGGCCGAGACCGGCCGCGAGGAGTCCGCAGAGGCCCTCCGCCTGGCCGTCTCCAAGCTCGACAGGGCCGCCGGCAAGGGGATCATCCACAAGAACCAGGCCTCACGCCGCAAGTCGCGCCTGATGGCGCGCATCGCCAAGCTTCAAGGCGAAAGCTGATCCGGCGCCGGGCTGAGCCCCGGCGCCTCCGGGCCACCGCCCGCCCAAAAGACCCGCCCAAAAGAGACGAACTCCAGGGCGCGTAGCCAGGTTTGACGCGCCGAGCGCCTATCATTCCGGGCAAGGGCGGTGCATCATCTCCGTCCACATCTCCAGCCGCCGGATGCGACAGGGCGCCATGTGCGCCACGGGTTGGAAGGATTTACTTGCCCTCACTCCGCTCCGAGCGCCGCGGCTGGCGGCTTGTGGCAGGCGCCGCCGTAATCGCCCCACTTCTCGGGGTGGCCCTCGCTCCGGCTCAGGCCTCGGCGAGCAGCTCGCCAGGAGTTTTGACTCCCACGCCGGCCACCTCCGCCTCCACCGCTCCCACTGCCGCCTACTTCCCGGGAGTGAGCGCAACCGATGTGTCCACGGCGAGCAACGGCCTTCTCATCACACCACCCGACACGTTCTTAACTGCCGGAGGCGGGGAGGCGATCGAACTCACCAACGGTGTCTTCCGGGTAATCGGCCCCTCGGGGGCGACGCTGGCAGATGTGCAAAGCAGCGCTCTGATCAACCCGGTCTTCCCCAGTGCCGCCCAGAGCCCGGCCGGCGCCAGCCTCTCACAGTGCATCGGGGCGGCCGGCCCCCAGGACCGCCAGATCACCGACCCCTGGGGAATCTTCGACCCGGCCAACAATCGCTTCTACGTCTCGATGATGTACGTCTTTACTTCTCCCTGCCCGGTGACACTGGCGGCCGGGAGCAGCTACAGCGTCAATGACGCCATGGTGGTCACCAGCGCGGTGGCCGGGACGACCTCGGCTCCTTGGCAGACCACCTGGGTGCTGCCCCAGGACACCGCCGCGGGCTCCGCCTCGGCCACAACCAGCGCGGTCGACCAGCCCAAGATCGGCCAGAGCGCGTCCACCATCCTTCTGGCCGCGACCGACTTTCCCGGAGGGCTCGCCGCCGACTCCACCGACGGAAGCCAGGTCTTCAGCCTTCCCAAATCGCTGATCGACGCGGCCGGCCCGACCTCGCAGGTGGTGACAGGTTCGGGTGCCGGAGTGGAATACGAGCTCTATCCGGTGCCGGCGGCCTTTCCCCTCTCGGATCCCGCCGGCCAGATCGCCTACCTCTTTGCCAACAGCTCCCCGGACATCCCGGTCTCGGCCAGTTTCGGCTCCTCGGCCAACCTGAGCGCCGTGGAGATCATCCCCACCTCCGCCTCCTGCCCCTCGGGCTTCCAGGCGGGTCCGCTGGGATGCGAATCGTTCCTCGGCCTGGCCATGTCCACCACGACAACCGACCCGATCGCCATCCCCCAGCCCACGGCGGCGAGCTGGGACACCCTCAACCCCGACGACGACCGGATCATCTCCGGCTCCATCTCCGGCCAGACCCTCTGGCTGGCGATGAACGACTCGGTGCCCAATCCCGGCCAGGCCGGCGGTGAGCCCTACCTGAGTACCGCCCGCCTGGTGCGCCTCTCGCTCTCCGCCGGCGGTACTCCGGCGGTCACCGGACAGATCGATCCTTCCTTCACCTACCACGGCCAGCCCGCCGACCTCTACTACCCCGCCGTCCAGGCCCTTCCGGGCGGCCAGGCCGCCGTCTCGGCCAGCTTCTCCTCCCTTGCCGGCGGGCTCTACCCCTCGGCCGCCTACTTCGGCCTCTCCAGCACGAGCTCCGGGGGGATCGCGACCACGCCGATCTCGATCTACTCCCCCGGCCAGGGCATCCTCAACTGCATGGGCGGGGCCGTCCCCTGCCCCTACAACCGTTTCGGGGATTACTCGGGAATCGCGCTCGATCCCACAACCGGGGTGCTCTACACCGCCGCCGAGCTCTCCGGCCCCACCACCACCGCCTACAACTGGGCTACCGGCATCGCCGCGCTCGCCCCTGCTTCACCACCCTCGCTCCAGCTCGACGGAGCGCAAAGCGTGGTGAAGGTCGCCCCCGAGGTCCCCACTGCGTGGCCGATATCGCTCGCTCCCGACCCGGCGCTGTCCGGCCTGGCCGGACCCCGTACCGCCGCGGCCTTCGTTTTGCAGGTCTCGACCTCCCCTCAACCAGCCTCGGCCGTCTCGGTGGGCGGAACCCCATGTGCGCCCTCCACGGGAGGGACCCTCTTCACCTGCACTCTTTCCAGCTCCCAGCTCACCGCCGGCCTGGCCGGAAGCGTCAGCTTGGGCGCCTTGCACGGCGCCGCAGAGAGCATCACCGCGCGCCTCGCGCCCGGGGCGCTGGCATTCGCGCTCGGCTCCGGCCCCCAGGCCAGTTTGCAGGTGGTCTCGGGAGCCGGCCTTGGAGGGCTGGGCTACTGGATGGCCGCCTCGGATGGGGGCATCTTCAGCTTTGGCGATGCCAACTTCTACGGCTCGATGGGCGGGACGGTGCTCAACAAGCCGATCGTGGGGATGGCCGCCACCCCCGATGGCAAGGGGTACTGGCTGGTCGCATCGGATG
>JAJYNL010000060.1 GCA_021786375.1 Actinomycetes bacterium | reverse complement strand
TGTCGAACACGTCGATGAGAGCGCGATCGGCGCCATCGGCACCCTTGCCGATGCGCACGGAGTACTGCTCCCAATCCATCAGGGTCTCGAGCAGCAACGAGGCGTCGCAGCCCACGTAAACCAGGTCACCCGGATGCACCCACTTGAGGCGATAGGAGCCTGAGACCTCGTGTGCCCGCCTGGAAAACACCGCCGGCGTATAGCGCGGACCGGCTTCGGGCTGTCCAACCAGGTTTTCGATGTCAACCAGATGGCAGGTACGGTCAAGCCGGGGTGGGGATTTTGAATGCATCGAACCCGCTCGCCAAGCCATGCCTGCCACCTGCGGGCGGGGTGTTCTCAAGTCGGTTCGGATCAAGGTCTGCATAACCGCGCATCCTACTGATCGGCCGTGACGACTTCTCCGGCTCCAGTCACCTGCCTATAGGGTGCAACGCCTGCGGTAGTTGGGAAATGCCCACTTCCCGGCCCGGTCAGCCCATCCAGCGGGCCGTAAAGAAGCGGAGCCGCCCGGCCTGGTCACATCGCACGGCAACCTGCTCGTATCCGAAGGATGAGGCGACCTCGGCCAGCACCTCCCCCTGATCCTCGCCCATCTCCAGCACCACGGATCCGCCTCGGCGGAGATAGTCGGCAGCGCCCGAGAGGATCTGGAACAGGCAGTTCATCCCCGAAGGTCCACCGTCGAGGGCGGAGCGCGGCTCGTAGAGCACGCGCTCGTCGAGACCGGCAATGGCGGCACTCGGTATATAGGGAGGGTTGGAAGCGACGAGGTCGAGACTTCCCTTGGCGGAGTCGGGAAGCGCCGCGAACCAGGACCCACGGCTCAAGAACACCACACCCTTGACCAGGCGGATATTGCGCTGCAGATTTTGGGACGCGAGCGAGAGCGCCTCTGCGGAGACGTCGGTCATGTACACCAGCGAGAAGCGCCCACTCCCCGCCAGCGAGATACCTATGGCTCCGGTCCCGGTGCCGAGATCCGCCGCCACCGCTCCCGCTCCATCTCCCACCAACTCGAGCGCTATGTCCACCAGCACCTCGGTCTCGGGGCGGGGGATCAGCGCACGCACGTCAGTGACCAGGTCAAGCTCGCGAAATGCCCAATGGCCGAGCAGGTATTGGAGGGGCTCCCCCTGTTGGTAGCGTTTGGCAAGCTCCGCGGCTCTTGCCACGACGTCGCGCGATGCATCCTGCGATCCGGCGACCACTCGCTCGTAGCTCGTCTCGGCCAGCTCGGCGACCACCCACACAGCCTGGGTGATCCCGCCGAAGCTCTTGGCGTGGCGACGAGCCAGATCGATGAGCTTCATGCGCCCGCCCTGACACCGCCCGGATTCATCAGGATTCGGCGGCGAGTTGGCGTGCGCGCTCGTCGAGCACCAGGGCGTCGGACACCTCGTCGAGCTCCCCCATCAGGATGCGGTCGAGCTTGTACAGCGTAAGCCCGATCCTATGGTCGGTGACCCGGTTCTCCTTGAAGTTGTAGGTGCGGATCTTCTCGCTGCGCCCACCGCCTCCAACCTGGCTGCGCCGCGTGGTGGAGAGCGCCTCGGCCTGCCGGTCCTGCTCCATCTTCAAGAGCCGGGCGCGCAACACCTGCAGCGCCTTGGCCCGGTTTTGGATCTGGCTCTTCTCGTCCTGCATGGCGACCACCAGCCCGGTGGGGATGTGGGTAATGCGTACCGCGGAGTCCGTGGTATTGACGGACTGGCCTCCAGGTCCGGTTGATCGATAGACGTCTATGCGCAGATCGTTGGGTTCAATCACCACATCGACCTCATCGGCCTCGGGCAGAACCGTCACCGTCGCCGACGAAGTGTGGATACGTCCCTGCGACTCTGTCACCGGGACCCTTTGTACACGGTGCGGTCCTGCCTCGTGCTTGAGGCGCCTCCATGCATCCTCACCTTTCACGAGCAGGGTCACCTCGTTGAATCCACCTCGCTCGGATGGGTCCGAGCCGATGATCTCCCACTTCCAGCCCATGCGATCCGCAAAGCGCGCGTACATGTCGAATAGGTCCTTGGCGAAGAGGTTCGCCTCCTCGCCTCCTTCGGCGCCGCGGATTTCCACGATCACGTTCTTGCCGTCGTTGGCGTCACGAGGCAGAAGCGCGACCTCCATCTGCTCCTCTAGCTGCGCCTGGCGCTGGCGCAGAGATGCGATCTCAGCCTCGATCGACTCGAGTTCGTCGGAGTCCGCAAACTCCGCGAGCTCCGCGGCCGCCTGCAGGTCCGCCGCCACCGCCTTCAGCTCTCGGCTGGTGGTGACTATCGCCTCTAGCTCTTTGTGGCGGCGCGAGAGATCCTTGAACCTCTTTTGGTCCGCGTATACCGAAGGGTCGGCGAGCTCGTCCACCACCCGCGCGTACTCGTTCTCGAGACTCGCAACCCTGTCTTCAATGTCCATTGCGCACCACTTCAGCGACGAGGGCTGCTGCACCCGGCTCGGAGATCGCGACCACGTCGGCCCCGCCCCGGACAAGCCCGGTCAGATCAGCCAGGTATGGGATTGCGAGTCCCTTGGTCGAAATGGCCAAACCGAGTCCAAGGTCCGGCTCCGCAGCTCTCAGCGTCGCGGCGACTTCTGCAGCTCTGACAACCACGCCCGGGTCCATGGACGCGGCCACCCCCCAGAGGACGGCTCGGCCATTTCCTCGCGCGAGTAGAAAGTCCTCGGCGTCGCGGGACATCCCCCAGAATCCGCCCTTGAGGCGGGTCATGTCACCAAACGGGTATACGCCGCGCGCCCCGAAGCGCACGACGTCGACCAGCTGCAACGACCGGGCCCCGAGCGCCTCAGGTTGGGACAGCAGCCGTTCGGCAAGCCAGCGCGAGCGCAGCCCGGCCGCAATTGGCCCGAAGCCGCCCCTCGCCCGCTCGTGGCCGATCACCGCCCGCACCTGCTCCAGCGTGGAGCCGAGTCTCTCCGAGGCCGGATCGGCAGCCTCGAGAAGCTCGTTCTCGGCCTCGGAAACTCCGGGGCGCACCCTGGGCGGCTGGCCCTCCAGCTTTGCAAAGGGGATGCCCAGGTACTCGAGGAACGTCTCCCCGTATCGACTTACCGGCGCGCCGCCGTTGGTCAACGCGGGATCCACGCCCCAGGGGGTGGGAAGGCCGATGGTGGCCTGGAGGCCGGAGGTCGATGAGACGGGGATCGACTCGGAAGAGGAGAGCACCAATTCGACCGAGTAGTCGAGGTTGAAGCAGGAGAGCTGGTATGCGAGCACGCCGGCCAGAGCGCCGGCCTCGGCTCGCAGCCGTGACCCCGGCTGCAGCGCGAGGACCGAGACATTGGCACGTGTTGCGCCGCAGCGGACGGCGTGCATGAGGATCCCGGTGGCGTCCAGCGGCTGGGTGGCGGAGAGCACGGCGTGGAGGCCGGAGGCGTTTGCGAACACCGCATACCCGTCACGACCGGGCGCGACAGCGACCTTGCGAGCCCCGTCGCCCCCCCGTGCCGTGACGATTGCCGCGGCCACTCGGTCGAAGGCTTCGCTCGTGGAGTTGGCTGCGGTCATAATCAGAGGTTTCCCCTCAACGGGGAAGGAATGGGTTCGGCTAGTTGGAGGCGTTGGTACGGCGAACGCCATAGCGGCGCTGGAAACGCTCCACGCGGCCGCCCGTATCGACCAGCTTCTGCTTGCCGGTGTAGAACGGGTGGCACTCGTTGCAAAGCTCGACGTGGAGTTCGGCCTTGGTGGAACGGGTGACGAAGGTGTTGCCGCAAGAGCAGACGACGCGCGTCTCCATGTAATTGGGGTGAATGTCCGGTTTCATAGCCTTAGTGAGTATAGACGGGTGGCCTGCCGCTGCCGGAAGCCCTAGATGTTGGGGCTTTTGGCAATCTCGGCAAGGAAGTCCCCGTTGGATCTGGTCTGACGGATCTTGTCGATAAGGAGCTCGAGCCCCGGGGCGCTCGATCCCTCCTGGGTGAGAGCACTGAGGACCCGGCGTAGCTTCCAAATCAGGTTCAGCTGGTCCCTCTGGAAGAGCAGCTCCTCGTGGCGGGTGGAGGAGGCGTTGACATCGATGGCCGGATAGAGACGCCTCTCTGCGAGGCGTCGGTCAAGGCGCAGCTCCATGTTGCCGGTGCCCTTGAACTCCTCGAAGATGACCTCGTCCATGCGAGACCCCGTCTCCACCAGTGCGGTGGCAAGGATGGTGAGCGAGCCACCCTCCTCGACGTTGCGCGCGGCACCGAAAAACTTCTTGGGTGGATAGATCGCACCGGAATCGACGCCACCCGACATGATACGCCCGGTAGGCGGGAGTGCAAGGTTGTAGGCACGAGTAAGCCTGGTAATGCCGTCCAGGATTATCACCACGTCACGACCCACCTCGACCATTCGCTTGGCCCGCTCGATGGCGAGCTCCGCTACCGCGACGTGCTCTTCGGACGGGCGGTCGAAGGTGGAGGCGACCACCTCGCCGCGCACGGAACGACGGATGTCGGTGACTTCCTCGGGCCGCTCATCGACGAGCAGCATCATGAGGTACACCTCGGGGTTGTTCGCCTCGATGCAGCGGGCGATCTCCTTCATGACCGTGGTCTTGCCCGCCTTGGGCGGGGAGACGATCAGGCCGCGCTGTCCTTTGCCGATTGGAGACACCAGATCGATGATGCGCGCGGTGACGCTCAGCTCACCAGGGACTTCAAGGCGCAGGTTTTCGTCCGGGAAAAGGGGTGTCAGCTCCTCGAACTTGGGGCGAAGTTTGGCCTCCTCGGGCTCCATCCCGTTGACCTTGTCGAGCCGCTGCAGGGCCGGATACTTCTCCGATCCCGAAGCGGAACGCGCCGCACCCTCTACGGAGTCCCCCTTGCGCAGGCCAAAGCGGCGCACAACGTTCACCGAGACATAAATGTCTTTGGGGGAGGGCAGATAGCCATTGGAGCGCACGAATCCAAAGCCCTCGTCACGCAAGTCGAGGAGCCCAGCGAAGGGAATCATCTCAGCCGGGCCCTGATCGGGCTGATGCCTGCCTTCGATTTCCCGGCCATCGCCGCGTCCCCGACGCTTCTTATCGCGACGCCTGGAACTCTGCCCTTCCCCCATCTCGCGCTCTGTGCGCTGCTCGGGCTCGGCCCTGCCGGCCTCGGACGGCTCACGCTGGGTGCGCTGCCCCCCGTCACCATTGTTCTCGTGGCGGCGGGAAGTCCCGTTACTGGAGGATTCGCGCCCCTCGGGCTTGCCTCCTGCGACCTCTACGACGATCGGAGGCGGGAGGATTGCGGTCGGCTCGAAGCGGGTTAGCGGGGAAACCGGCGGGCGCGATGTCCCGCCCTCCCAGGTGGGCGCGGCCTCGGCTGCGGGCTCCGTCACCTTTTGGGAGCGGATGAGACGGCGCTGTGGCGTCTGCTCCCCTTTGCTCCCGGCGGCCTCGGCGGAAGCCGGCTTCGCGGCGGGTGGCGTTTCAGCGTTGGATGTGGCGGTTCCCCGCCCACTCATGATCAGCTCCACCAGGTCCGCCTTCTTGGCGCGCGCAGGGGGCGTGAGACCAAGCGCCGTCGCGATAACCACCAGTTCGTCGTTGCGCTTCTTCTCGAGAACGCCCCTGTCGGAGCCTGTATCTACGGTCATCAAAACTTCCTCGAATTGTTCCTGGCCGCCGGGCAGGAGATGCACACACCCTTCTCCAGGCGACCCTCGTAAAAAATTGCCGATCCGCGGCAGCCGGAAGACTTTGAGCGGAAGGAAGGAGCAGAATCTTCAGGCCGGATTGCTTTTTCCTGGAGAGCGGAAACCCGCCCGCGAGCGCACTCCGTGGCCGCAAGACTTACTGATCTCTAACTATACCATCCTGCATGGCAAAACGCATATCTGCGCGCCGGAGCCCCGGGAATCAGAGCCCGATCGCGGCCGAGATCGATTCGAGGTCGGCGTCCACGGCCGTCGGCACCTCGATCTGGGAGATGGCGGTGTCCGGGTCCTTGAGTCCGTTACCGGTCAGCACGCAGACCACGGTCGAGCCCGGATCCACACCCTTCTTCAGTAATCCTGCCACGGAGGCGGCCGACGCAGGCTCACAAAAGACCGACTCCTGTCTGGCAACTAGACGGTACGCCTCGAGGATCTCGGCGTCGGTCACCGCAAAGATGTCGCCGCCCGATGCCTCCTTGGCATCGACGGCCCCGGCCCATGACGCGGGATTGCCAATGCGAATGGCCGTGGCAATGGTATCCGGCTCCAATATCGGGTGGCCCGCCACGATCGGTGCGGCGCCGGCGGCCTGGGCCCCCATCATCCTCGGCAGGTGGCTCGATAGACCCGCCTTGAAGTACTCGTTGTAGCCCCGCCAGTAGGCGGTGATGTTACCGGCATTGCCCACCGGGATGAAGTGGTAGTCGGGCGCGTCCCCGAGTTGGTCGACGACCTCGAAGGCACCGGTCTTCTGCCCCTCGATCCGGAAGGGGTTGATGGAGTTCACCACCGTGACCGGCTTGTGTTCACCTAGCTCGCGAACGATCTCGAGGGCCCTGTCGAAATTACCGCGGATCTGGATCACCTTGGCGCCGTAGATCAGCGCCTGGGCCAACTTGCCCAGCGCGATATAGCCGGCCGGGATAAGCACTATGCAGGCGATTCCAGCCTTGGCTGCATAGGCCGCGGCCGATGCGGAG
Source organism: Actinomycetes bacterium (assembly GCA_021786375.1). Classification (GTDB taxonomy): domain Bacteria; phylum Actinomycetota; class Acidimicrobiia; order Acidimicrobiales; family Acidimicrobiaceae; genus Acidithrix. The sequence goes on along the minus strand of JAJYNL010000060.1, from coordinate 17,361 downwards.
GTGTTGCCGGTTGAGGCGCACACCACCGCTTGGGAGCCGCTCTCGACTGCTTTGGTTATGGCCAGGGTCATGCCCCGGTCCTTGAAGGAGCCGGTTGGGTTCGCACCCTCGAACTTGAGGTATACCTTGGCCCCGGTCGCGCCGCTCAGCGACTCGGCGTAGATGAGTGGCGTCGCGCCCTCACCCAGGGTCACCACCGGACCCTCGGGGTCGACCGGGAGGAAGTCGCCATATTCGCGTATCAGGCCCCTCCATCGAAGCTTTCCGCCGCGCTCGCTCGCTGTCGACATCTTTGAGCCCTCCCGTGCCGTACTAAGACGGGTCGAAAACCCGGATGAAGCCGGCCACTCGCCGTACCGCCGGCAGGCTCCGCAGCCCTTCCAGGGTCTTGGTGACCGAGGATTCCGGAGCGGGATGGGTTATGAAAACGAGCCGCGCCTGATCGTCGATGCCGGTCTGTTCCATCGACCTGATCGAGACCATGTTGGAGCCGAAGACCTGCGCGACCGACGCCAGCACGCCCGGCTTGTCGTTGACGTCGATGGCGATGTAGAAGCGGTTCTCCATCTCCTCCACCGGGACGATGCTGGCCACCTCCCGCTCCAGCTGACGCTCAGTGACACCGTAGCGGAGGTTGTGTGCGGCATCGATGACATCCCCCAGTACCGCGCTGGCGGTGGGAAGACCGCCCGCACCGCGCCCGTAGAACATCAGCTCACCCACCGCCTCGCCGGTGACGAAAATCGCATTGAAGGAGTCACGCACCAGGGCGAGTGGATGATCTTCGGCGACCAGGGCGGGGTGCACACGGACCGCTATCCGGTCTCGCCCGCTGGCATCCTGGCCTGACTCGCAGAGCGCGAGGAGCTTGATGACGAAGCCGTGCCGCTTGGCGAAGTCGATGTCCTCCGCGCTTATCCCGGTGATGCCCTCGCGGTAAACGTCCTGTGAGCGCACCATGCGGCCGAAGGCGACCGTGGCAAGTATCGCAGCCTTGGCGCGCGCATCCTCGCCCTCGACGTCGGCGCTGGGATCCGCCTCTGCGTAACCCAGCTCGGTCGCCAAGGCAAGAGCCTCCTCGTAGCTGGAGCCGTTTTCGGTCATCGAGGAGAGAATGAAATTGGTGGTGCCGTTCACGATTCCGGCAACGCTCCTCACTCGCTCGCCGGCCAGGGAGACGCGCAGAGAACGGATGAGCGGAATGCCTCCTGCCACAGCGGCCTCAAAAAAGATGTCGCGTCCGACGCTCCGGGCGAGCTGGGTGAGCTCGGCACCCGCCACGGCGAGTAAGGCCTTGTTGGCGGTCACGACCGACTTGCCGTTGGCCAGCGCCTTTTCGATTAGTTCACGGGTGGGGGAAATCCCCCCCATGACCTCGACAACGATGTCCACGTCGGGGTCGGAGACCACTTCGAAGGGATCCGCGGTGAGAAGGGACCTGTCGACCCACGCGGGGCGCTCGCGATCGAGTGAGCGCACGGCGACGGAGGCGATCTCGAAACGCTCGCCGGTTTGCGAGTCGATGAGGTCGGCATCCCTGGTCAGAAGTTTGACCAGCTCTGCTCCTACATTGCCACAACCGAGTATCCCAACTCGAACCGGATTGTCAGTCATCGCCTTGCTCGCAGCCTTGGCCCCGGAATGTCCAGGACCGGAGATCTTGTTCGGTCAAGCCTAATAGCCGCCTTGCCCCCAACCATTGGAGCGCATCGCCGCACGGCTGTGCAGGCCGGGATTCGGCAGAGACTATTGACGCGGGATGATCCCCAGGGCCACGGACCTGGCCATACGCTCGGCCTCATCCGGCTCGAACGCGCGTCCGAGCACCGCCACGCTGAAGAGACCGGCCGCTACGCCGATCCTACATAATTCGTCCGGGTCGGCATCGGCGACCAGCCTCCCCTCGGCGCGTGCACGCTCCAGGAGCTTGACGTAGGGTGCATAAGCGATCTCGTAGAAGCGACTACGCAGCTTTGCCGCCAGCTCCCGCTCGCCTTCCTCCAGAAGGACCCGCAGCATCGCCCGGCCCACCTCATGGCGGGTGACCCGGGAGACTATCGCGTACGCGCTACGCAGGATCTCCAATGGGTCGGAGGGCGTGAGAGCGGGGGCACTCGCGAGTTCGGCATAGGCCTCCTCCAGGGCCCGCTCCAGGAGTGCGTAGCGGTCCCCGAAAGCCCGGTATATGGTGGCCCGTGAGGCGCCTGCCCGTTTGGCCACCAGATCCAGGGAAAAGTCCTTCGGCCCCACCTCCGCACAGAGTGCCACGGCGGCTTCCATCACCCGGGCGCGCAGCTCTTCCGACGGAGGCCTTCCGCGTCCCCGCGCCGTTTGATCTTTCAGCCCCTCAACCACCTGCGACACCCTCTCCCACATCTGTCGCCGGGTCGAGCCGGGGAGCGAGATCGAAGTCCGGGTCTGCCTTCGCACGGGCGGGCAAGGCGACAAGGGCGATCAGGGCGCCGGCAAAGGCGGTTCCGACCGAGACCCACATGGTGGTGCCGAAGCCCGACATGAAGCTGGACTTGGCGGCTTGCGCCAAGGCGGAGCCGTAGACGCCGGGCAGCCTGGTAGCCACTTGCAGTGCCGTGCCCAGCGATGACTTCGCCGCGGCCGCGAGCGGCGCAGGAAGGAGGGAAAACCCTTGCGCTGCAACCAGATGGCTGCGGTAGGCGGTGCTGAGGACGCTTCCCATCACAGCCACGCCCATTGCGCCACCCACCTGGATGAGTGTGCCGTTGGTGGCGGAGCCCACCCCGGCCTGGGCGCGCGGAACCGATCCCATGACCGACTCGGCGGAGGGAGGCATGGTGAAGGCAAGGCCGATTCCGACCAGAGCCAGAGGCACTTCGATGGCCACAAGCGAAGTGTTGATGTGGTAGCGGCCCAGGAAGACCGCCCCCATCGCCGCGAGCGCCAGGCCGAAAGCCACGGTGATCTTGGTGCCTATGTGGTGGGCGACGATCGCACTGAGCGGCGCGAAGATCAAGAGGGCCCCGGCCAGCCCGAGAAGTAGCTCGCCCGCGCGCAGAGGGGAGTAGCCGCGCACGAATTGAAGGTATTGAGTAAGCAGGAACGAGGCGCCCATGAGGGAGAAGAAGACGATGGCAATGGAGGTCGCCGCCACCGAGAAGCGCCGGTTCTCGAAGAAGCCAAGACGCAGCATGGGGTGACTGCTCTTGGACTCCACTACGAGGAAGGCCACCAGCAGACCGATGCCCGCCGCGAATGCGGCCAGGGTCGAGGCCGAGGTCCATCCCTTGTTGGGGGCTTCGATAATGGCCCAGATGATGGTGCCCAGAGCCCCGATCGACAGGATCGATCCCACGGGATCGGGCTTGGAGATGCCCGGGTCAACCGAATTGGGGACCAGGAAGAAGGCTGCGATCAGCCCCAGCGCCACCACGGGTGCATTGACAAGGAAAACCGAACCCCACCAGTAGTGATCGAGAAGCCAGCCGCCGGCAATCGGCCCAAGCGCCACACCGAGCCCGGATGATCCCGACCAGATGGCGATGGCCCGCGCACGCTCCCGCGGGACAAGGAAAACGTTGGTGATGATGGAGAGCGTCGAGGGCATGGCCATTGCGCCACCGATGCCCATGAAGGCCCTGGTGGCAATAAGCATGTTGGAGCTACCGGAGAATGCCGATGCCACCGAGCCGGCACCGAAGACGGCAAGACCGGCCATGAAGACCCACTTGCGTCCTAGGCGGTCGCCGAGGCTGCCACCGGTCAGCAGCAGGCCGGCAAAGACGAGGATGTAGGAGTCCACGATCCACTGCAGCTGGGAGGAGCTGGAATGCAGGTCGCGTACCAGGGTCGGCAGCGCGACGTTCAGGATCGTGTTGTCAAGGTTCAACATGATGATACTTATGGAGAGGACGGCGAGCGTTCCCCACCGAAGGCGGCTGGAGCGTGCGTCCCCGACGGGCATCTCAGGGAAATCTGTCATAGCATTTATGCTACATCTATGTCCCATAAATAAAGGGTCAGGTCCAGGCGTGACATGGGTCACAGGCGATCCTCAGAGGTCGAGACGCACCATGTCCTCGAAGCTCTCGCCCCGCACGGCCAAACGCGCACCCTCCCGATCCACGAACACCACGGGGGGTCGCGGAACGCGGTTGTAGTTGGACGCCATCGAATAGCCGTATGCTCCAGTCACCGGGGTCGCGAGGAGGTCCCCCTCGGCCAGAGAGGAAGGCAGCCAGGCGTCGCGGATGAGCACGTCACCGCTCTCACAATGCTTGCCCACCACCGTGGCGATCTGATCACGCTCGGCATCCGCCGCCTCTGGCATGAAGGCCTCGTAGCCGCTGCCATACAGAACCGGACGCGGGTTATCACTCATGCCTCCGTCGACTGAAACATAGGTCCGCAACCCTTCAAGCCTCTTAATGGTCCCCACCCGATAGACGGTCATCGCCGACTGGGCGACGAGCGAGCGGCCGGGTTCAACCATAACCCGGACCCCCCTGTCGATCCCGTTTCGCTCGAGCGCTGCGAAGAGCTGGGCGGCCCATGCGTCGAAGCCCGGGTTCTCCTCACCTGCCACGTAAGCCACGCCCAAGCCTCCTCCGAGGTTCAAGATCCGCGGCGCATGTGCCTGCACCAGCGCCGCCAGCGCATCCACCTCCTTGGCGTAGGAGTCGAGCAGGAAGATCTGGGACCCGATGTGGGCATGAATTCCCTGATAGTCGAGCCACGAAGAAGATCGAACTGCTCGCAGCGCCTCCTCGGCGGCACCCGAGGTCACCGAGAAGCCGAACTTGGAATCCTCCTGCCCGGTCATGATGTACTCGTGCGTATGCGCTTCGACTCCCGGGGTGACCCTGACCAGGACCGGCTGGCGCCTGCCGGCTGCCTCGGCGGCGCGCCCGAGCCGGGCGATCTCAGCCAGGGAATCGATGACGAACAGCCCCACCCCGGCCGAAACACCGTAATCAATCTCCGCTTGGGACTTGTTGTTGCCGTGAAAGACGATCCGCGCTGGGTCGAAGCCTGCGGAGAGGGCGACATGGAGCTCGCCTCCCGAGGCGACGTCCATGTGTACGCCGAGCGAGTCCATCATCCGTGCCAGCTCGCGGCAGAGAAAGGCCTTGGAGGCGTACGCCACCTGCCACTCTGTCGCCTGGACAGCAGCGGTCACCTCGGCACGGATGTGTTCGGCGTCATAGACGAAGAGCGGCGTTCCGAATTCCTCAGCCAGCTCCGCTACCGCAATGCGGTGGATAAACGCCCTGCCGTCACGAATGGAGACCCCCCGCGAGAGCAGCCTCGGGCTAATGGGAGATCGGGTGCTCATCGGCGGCGCCTCGCGGAGCTGAATGGGTTCACATCTGCTCCGGGGCGTGAACCCCCAGCAAGCCCAGCACCACCTGGATGGCGACGCGCGAAGAGTCCACCAGGAGCAGGCGTGCGGCGGTGATCTCGGGGCCCTCTCCGAGGATGGAGCAGTCGTGGTAGAAGCCGTGAAAGGCGCTGGCGAACTCCTTGAGCCAACCCACCAGCTTGTGCGGGGCCCGCTCCATGGCCGCATTGGCAATTAGTTCATCCAGGCGCGCCTGCACTCTGAGCAGCTCGATTTCTCGCGGATGCACCAGCAAGGTCAGGTCAGCCTCGGCGAGATTGGGCTCGGGAATCTTGCGCTCCCTGCGCATCCGCTCGATAGCGGCCATGCGGGCGTGCGCGTACTGGATGTAATACACGGGATTGTCCATCGACTTGGCGGTCACCTGCTCGAGGTCGATGGTGCTCGCGCGGTCGATGGAGCTCTGCAGCGAGAGAAGACGGACCGCGGAGGCCCCGATCATCTCGACCAATTCGGCCAGGTCGACCACGTTCCCCTTGCGCTTGGAGAACTTAACCCGCTCACCACCCTGCTGGAGAGAGACCATCTGGCCGAGCAGTATCTCCAGACGAGAGCGCTCGCACCCCAGGGCCTCAACTGCCGCAAACAGGCTTGGGACCTGGCCCTGGTGGTCCGCGCCGAAGATGTCAATCACGTGTTCGAAGCCACGCACGACGAGCTTGTCGTAGTGATAGGCGATGTCCCCGGCCAGGTAGGTGAAGTCCCCGTTGGGCTTGGTCAGGTAGCGGTCGCGGGAATCGCCGAATCGTGTCGCCATGAACAGCTTCTGCCCCTCCACCTCCTCGATGACACCTCGCCGCTCCAGCACCGAGATCACGTGGTCGACGGCTCCGGACTCCTCGATGGAGGCCTGCGAGTACCAGTTGTCGAATTCAATGCCCAGCTCTTCCAAGGAGAGGCGAATCACCTTGATGATCTCGTCCGCCGCGAACCTGCCGATTGCGGTGACGTTCTTCTCGCCGTGGTATCGGGTTGCCAGCGCCTGCACGTACTCTCCGCGATAGCCCCCCTCGGGAACCTCGCGTCCCTCCATCACCGCAAGAAGCGACTCGCCGAGCTGGCGTATCTGGCCCCCGGTGTCGTTCACGTAGTACTCGGTGGAAACTTCGTAGCCCACGAAGCGCAGGAGCCTGCCGAGGGCGTCACCATAGGATGCCCACCAGCCGTTTCCGACATGAAGCGGCCCGGTGGGGTTGGCTGAGACGTACTCCAGAAGCAGCGACTGCCCCTGGCCGACGTTGGTACGTGCATAGGTGGCGACTCCCATGGTCACCGCAAGGCGAATCTCCTCGTAAAGCCACTCGCGGCTGCAGCGGAAGTTGAGGAAGCCGGGACCCGCGACCTCGACATCGTCCACATAGCGGGAGGTGAGGCCGGAGATGGCACCCGCCAGGTCTGTGGCGATCTGGCGCGGCGACAGCCCGAGGCTCTTTGAGGCCACCATAGCGAAGTTGGTAGTGAAGTCCCCGAATTCCGGACGCACCGCTTCGGTGAGCTGATATCCCGCTCCGGCGTCATCCCAGCCGAGCTGCCGCACCGCTTGGGCAATCAATTGCGAAATATGTTCCTTGACGTTGATCACACCGGGAAACTCCTGCGGACTGGTTTAGGGAAATCATCCTAACGGATGCCACCGCTAGCAGGGAATCCTCGTGTACTCGACTACAAGCTTCGCGTCGGTGCTTGGTAGCCTTTTGCCATGGCCCACTCCTGGCAAGCAAGCAAGTACGATGAGATCCTCCTGCCCCACCAGTCCTGGGGGAACGAGCTCATCGCACAGCTGCGGCTGACGGGGGGAGAGACGGTACTGGACGCGGGCGCGGGAACCGGACGCGATGCGCTCGAGCTGGCCTCCCGCTTGCCCCAGGGGCGGGTGCTGGCACTCGAGGCCTCGCCAACCATGCTGGAGCGGCTGCACGAGAAAGTCGCCGCCTCCGGACTGCCGGTGAGCGTAGTCGAGGCCGACCTCCTCCAGCCACTTCCGATCAATACGCCAGTCGACGCCACGATCAGCGTTGCGACGTTCCACTGGCTGCACGACCATAAGGCGGCCTTTTCCAACATCGCCAACGTCATGAAGGAGGGAGCGCCGCTGTTGGCGGACTGCGGAGGAAGGGGCAACGTGGAGCGGGTTAAGAGCGCGTTCCGCGCCGCCACAGGGCGCGATCCTGATGGTGGACTCCCCTGGAACTTCGCCGGCCCTGAGGAGACAGCGGAGAACCTCGCCGCGGCAGGCTTCGAAGCCATCGACGTCCGGCTGGTCCGCGACACCATCATCTTCCATGACCAGGAGGAGCACGCGGCGTTCCTCTCCACCATCGTGCTCGGCCCCCAGCTCGAAGGGTTTCCGCCCGAGGATCGAGGCGAGGTGGCCGTGATGGTCTCCGAGGCGATGGGCGAATGGGTGGTCGATTACGTTCGTCTCAAGATCAGTGCGCGCAAGGCCTAGCCGCCCAGAGTCCCGAAGGCGCGGAGCCGCTTAGACTGGCATAACGTCGCCAGACCAGGGCGGAATCGCCCCCGTAGCTCAGGGGATAGAGCGCCGGCCTCCGGAGCCGGGTGCGCAGGTTCGAATCCTGCCGGGGGCGCCGATCGTGCCAGGCGGCGCGAACCTTCGGGTCCGCGCCGCCTGGCACGCGGAACCACGGTACAACGCGGTCGCGACCTTCGACGCGGATCTCGTGGACGAGCACTTGGAGGAGCGCCTTACGGGCCGACACGGCGCCGTTGGTGATGGCCTTCTCGATGTGGTGTCGCATCTCGGCGATCTCGTCGGCGTCGGGTGCGGTGGCCGACGCCTGCTGAACAGCGACGACCAGCTCCTCACGCCGCTGGCGGAGGTCGCGCACCTTCGTGGCGAGCCCTTCGAGGCGCTTGCCGCACTGGGCCTCGGAGAGCGTCCCGGCGTCGAGGACGGCCGCGTACAGCTCTTCTGCCGGCAGGGCGCTCGGCGTCGCAGTACTTCGTGCCGTAGCGCTGGCGGGTAAAGCACGTGTGTAGCGGTATCGGTAGCGGTTGCCCACAGCCGAGGTCCCGACGAAGTGCTTCCCGCACCGTGCGCGGACAACGAGGCCCGTCAGGAGGAACGGCGAGGTGGCCGAGGCGCGTTTCGAGTGTCCTCGCCGCGCTCGGAGAGGCGGGCCTGGACCCGGTCGAAGAGCTTGTCGTCGACCAAGTGGGGGTGGGGGCCATCGTGGAGGGCGTCGCGGAAGAAGACCTTGCCGACGTAGGCCGGGTTGCGCAGCACGGTGAGGACTGCCGTGTGCCTCCAGGGCCTGCCGGCCTTCGTGCGGTGCCCGGCCTCGTTGAGCCACACCGCCAGCGCCCGGGCGCCGTCTCTGCCGTGGGCGTAGCGGTCGAAGATGACCGGCACGAGCGGCGCCTCGCTGGGGGCCGGACGAGGACGAGCACGGCACCTCAGATCAAACGTCCACCCAGAGCATCCCGACGATCCTCTTGTCGTGGGCGAGCTCGGCCTTGACACCGAAGGGGGCTGCCCAGTAGGCGGCGACCTCGAGGGCGGTGAGGTCGGCCTCCTCCCACAGGTTGCCGAGGATCGCCCCATCGAGGAGGATCGGCGGGTGCTGGGCTCCGTGCGGGTCGATCCAGGCCCCGCCGAGGTGCGCCTTGGCGAGGAGGGTCTTGGCCGCCTCGGTGACCTCGTCACGGTCGATCTCGACCTCGCTGTGGTAGTAGCCCCAGTGGGGGCCATAATGCCATCCCAAGCGTGGAGACATAGCGGCTTCCTTTCTCTCAAGTTCCAGCCGGCCGACTGCCGGCTGAGACGGTGGTCGCATGCGTGTGCGCAGGGCCCAGGCTGCGCAAGGCCGCGGAAGCGGCCAGGCGGAAGGCGTTGCCGGTGGCCAGGAAGAGGACCGAGGCGCCGATCAGCCCGCCCACCCAGGACCACGAGACCGGGGACATGAGCCATCCCTCGGTGGCCATCACGGCCGTGACGACGACGTCGAAGGCGCTCGCCAAGAGCAGCCACCGCCCGGGGTGGGGTCGTGCCCAGAAACACGTGGCGGGCCCGGGCCAGGTAGAGGACGGCCTGGCCGGCTGCGAAGACCACCCAGAGGAACGCCGCCGTCTGCGTCTGGGCAACGCTGAGCCCAAAGCCGTAGCGGGCCACCCAGAACACGGCGCCGCTAGCCACGAGCAGCATTAGGGCGAAGCCGAAGCCAGTGACCGCCAGCGAGCGGACGACCCAGCGGTCCGGCTCGCTGGAGGGGACGACCCGGTCCATGGACAGCGCGAAGGTGGCGATTTCGCCGAGGAGCATGAACAGCACCACGAGCAGCGGGGAGAGCGGGAAGACCGCCCAGATGAGCAGCACGAGGGCGAGGAACGGCGGGAACGCCGCCTTGCGGGCCACAAGGGCGAGCACCCCAGCTCTGCAGGCGCTGGTAGATGGTGCGGCTGCCTCTGACGGCGCTGAGGATCTCGCCGAGCCCTTCTTTGGTGAGCGCCAGCGCAGCGGAGGCCTTGGCCACGTCGGTCGCCCCGGCCACCGCCACCCCCACGTCGGCCTGGCCGAGGGCAGCAGCGTCGTTCACCCCGTCGCCGGTCATGCCCACGACGTGGCCGGCGTCTTGGAGGGCCTTCACGAGCTGGTACTTCTGCTCGGGATAGACCTCGGCGTAGACGCTGTAGCGCTCGGCGGTCGCCGCGTCGAGGTCGTCGGTGATGCTGCCGGCAGGGGCGACCTCGCCGGTGATCCCCACCTTGGCGGCGACTGCCCGGGCGGTGTCGGCCCCGTCCCCGGTGACGAGCACGACCCGTACCCCCTCACGGTGCAGGTCCTCGACAAACTTCGCCGAGTCAGCCCGTGGCGGGTCGGCGAGGGTGACGAGGCCGTCGAGGTGCAACGCGTCGCCGTTGCCCGACGCGACGGCCAGGACCCGCGATCCGCCGGCCGCCAGACGGGCCGTGGCCGGCTCGATCTCGGCGTAGGGGACGCCGGCCATCTCGGCAAGGGTCGCCGGTGCCCCCTTCACCACGTGCAGCGGCGCGCCGCCATCCGTTGCGATCTCGGCCTCCGAGCGCTTGGTAGCGCGGTCGAAGGGCACGAAGCGCCGCCGGCCCGACGATGCCCCATCGCCGACAGCGACCCAGCGGGCTCGAGCCGCCGACAAGACGGCGAGGTCGATGGGGTCCTGGGTCGCCTCCTCGGAGGCGAGCGCGGCGAGGCGGAGCACCTCGACGCCGTTCGAGTTCCCGAGCGGGGCAACGTCGGTCACCGCCAGGCGGTTCTCGGTGATCGTGCCGGTCTTGTCCACGCAGAGCACGTCCATGGTCGCGGCGTCCTCGATCGCCGACAGCCGGGTGGTCATGACCCCGTTCTTGGCAAGCCCGCGTGCCCCCATGGCCGAGGACATGGTGAACATCGGCGGCAGCATGACCGGCACCGAGGCCACCAGCACCATCAGGGCGAAGGGGAGGGTGTTCGACACCGAGGTGTGGCGGAGGACGGCGGCGATAACGACGATGGCGATGAGCGTGACGTCGAGGGCGAGGAGGTACTTGGCGATCGACACCGCCAGGCGCTGCAGGCGCTTGGGGGCCCGGGCCAGCTGGACGAGCTGGGCGGTCTTGCCGAAGCGCGTGCGGTCTGCCGTGGCGGTCACCGTGCCGGAGGCCTCCCCGCGGCCCACTCTCGAGCCGGTGTAGGCGGTCGCCCCAGCGGTCGCTTCGACCGGCAGGGACTCGCCGGTGAGCTGGGACTGGCCCAAGGAGACCACGCCGACGCGCAGGTGCACGAGGTCGTCGGGCACGAGCTGGGCGGCGGGGACGACCTACCAGGCGCCGTCGCGGCGCACGCGGGCGGTGACGGTGAGCTGCGAGCGCAACAGCGCGACTGCCTGCTTCCCGCGGCGCTCCTGGTAGAAGCCGAGGCCGGCGGAGAAGGCGAGCATGGCGGCAATCACGCCGGCCGTCGACCAGCCGCCCAAGACAAGCTCGATGACGAGAGCTGCCTCGAGCATCCAGGGGATCACCCCCCAGAACTTTCTGGCCAGCATGAGCCACGGGCGCTCGGGGACCTCGGTGATGGCGTTCGGGCCGAAGCGCGCCAGGCGTTCCTCGATCTCGGTGCTGCCCAGCCCGCCGGTCTCGATCCCACCGGCGAGGTCGGAGGGGGTGCCAGCGGGTGGGGGTGGGCCGTCGCGAGAAGGCGGCTCGCCCGGCTGCACCGCTTCGGTCTTCTGCGTGTGCTCGGTCTTGGGTGTGGTCAGGAGCTGTGCTCCCTTCGCGGTTCACGGGCTTCCGGGCTGCCGTCTGGTTCGCGTCCTTTTTCGGGCGCCGCCCATCGCAAGATGCGACGCGCCGCGGTCCCATGCGGGGCCGATCCCCCTCCGGCCAGGCCAGCGCTTCGCGGCGTGGGGGTGCCCCAGGCCTCCCCGCTGCGGACGGCCCAGGCGGTCCGGCCGGTGACGACCAGCCAGAAGAGCACCAGCAGAGCGAACAGCGCTGCCCCGACCCACTCCAGCAAGCTCGCGTGCCAGCCCCGAGCCAGAGTGAGCGTCGCCACCGTGAACGCACCTAGCGGGAAGGTAAAGCCCCACCACCCGAGGCTCCACGGCAGCCGACCGCGGCGCAGGTAGCGCACGAGCAGCACCACGGCGGCCGCCAGCCACCACACTCCGAACCCCCACAGGGCGGTGGCCGCCAGCAGCGACAGGTCCTCGACGGCCTTGGCTTGAGCGCCGAAGACCGGTGTGGTCGCCGCGGCCATCTTCATGAGGGTGACGGCCCCGACGCCGATCGGCCCGAGGCCGATCCACAGCGACGGGGCGAGAGCCGCAGAGGGCAGGGGGTGGACCACCAGGCGGTGGTGGAGCATCGAGACCACGAGCAGGTACAGGACGAACCCCATGCCCCAGAAGAGATAGGAGCCCATCAAGAGCAGCCGGGCGGTGGCCGCCGAGGAGCCCGGCACGAGCGGCAGCAGGACCATCGGGACGACGATGTTCACCACCGGGGGAATGAACCACCCGCCGTTGACGGTCTCTACGGCGACCTCGGAGGCCACGAAGAGCTGGTAGGCGAACAGCACGCTCATCCCGAACGCGAGGGGCACCCCGACCCAGGCGAACGCGACGACGAGCGCCCGCACCACACCGGCGGAGATGAGCGAGGGTCCAATCGCAGCCGCGGTCGCGGCGAGCACGAGGATCCCCCCGGGGAAGGTCCCGTAGAGGGCGCCCGCCACCGGGTCGCGCAGATCCCGTAGGGTGGCGTCGGGGTGACGGAGCCAACGGCCGACATAGGGCACGCCCAGCACCACGGCGAGGGCTGCGCCCAGCACGGCCATCCCTTGGGCGACGTGGTGAAGCGGCCCGGCGAGCGCGGACCAACCGCCAGGGTTCATCGAGGCGGCGACGGCGATTATCGCGGTGCCCATCACCGCGCCGAACCAGCCCGGGTGGAACCCCTGCAGCCTCGCCAGAGGCGCTGCCTCGGTCATTGGTCCCGCCTTTTTCGGTTCCCAGCTGCTGGCTCCTCGGGGAGAGCAGCGGCCGAGCCGTCGGACGGGGGGACACCCGGCCAGGCCAGGCGGGACCGAAGGGCCACCATAAGCCGGCTGAGCCCGAGCAGGGCCGGCAGCTCGACGACGGGGCCGACCAAGATGGCGACGAGGACGAGGGGGTGGCCGGCGAAGGCCACAGCGGCGACGCCGATGACCGACTCGGAGTTGCGGGCGGTCGTGGTGAACACCAAGGTAGCGGTGTCCGCGTAGCCGAGGCGGAAGCGCCGCCCGACGTTCAAGCTGAGTACGAAGAGCCCGGCGAAGAAGGCGATGGTGGCGACGATGATGAGCGCGATGCGGGCCAGTCCGAGACCGCTGAAGCTCGTCTGGAAGGTGAAGATCGCGACGACGAGCACCGCCAGCGCCCACATCTTCACCTCGCCGACGGCGTTCTTGTAGGGCCCGTCCACCCACGCCTGGCCCTTCAGGCGCCCGAGCGCCATGCGCACGGCGTAGGCGAGGGCGAAGGGGGCGACGAGGTACAGCCCCACCGACCCGAACAGGGTGGCGGCGGAGACGGGCACCACCTTGGCGACCAGCAGCCACAGGTAGAACGGCAGGAGCAGGATTTGCAAGGTCAGGTTCCACGGCAGAAGCGATACCCCCCAGGCCACGTCGCCTTGGGCCAGGTCGGTGAAGATCAGGTACCAGCCGATGCAGGGGGTGAGGGTGTAGAGGATCACCCCGGCCCACAGGTCCGGGTAGTGGCGCAGGATCAGCCAGCCCAGCGCCCAGGCAAAGGCGGGGGTGAACACGAAATTGGTGACGAGGGCGAGGGCGGTGGGCTTCACCTTGCGGAAGGCGACGGCGACGTCTTTGACCTCGACGAAGGCCATCACCGCGAACATGACCGCGAAGATCGCGATGTCCGACACCCACGACAGGTGCGCGAGACGTCCGGCCGCCAGGCGGTTGCCGACGATGCCGAGCACCACTGCGGCGATCAGGACGAACGGCTTGACTTCATCGCGAACCGACAGGCGACGGCCAGCCATGGCTCCCCTCCTCACCCTGCCGCCGCGTGGCAGTTGGCGGCGGCGTCCCAGGCGGACCGGTAGGCGGGGCAGCGGATTGTCCGCGCTGGAGGTTCGACCACGACGGTGCGGTTGATCGCCGCAGTGTAGGTGAGCCAGCGGGGTGACATCCGGGCGTGGTCGGGGCAGATCCCCGCCCCGCAATCGGCGCAGACGGCCACCGCGTCGCTCGACAGGCCGAGGGTGGAGCAGTCGAAGCAGTTCACCTCACCACCTCATGGGAGTACAGGCGCCGTCTGGCCCACAGGGAGACATAGACCAGCCCGACGAGGACGGGGACCTCGATAAGGGGGACGAAAACCCCGGCGAGGGCCTGGCCGGAGGTGACCCCGAACACCGCGATGGCCAGCTCGAAGTTGTTGCTCGCCGCGGGAAGCGGTCCAGTCGCGACAGCCGGGCGACGACGGGCAGATCCTTCTTGCCCGGAGGTGGCGCCTCGGGCAGGGTGTCGGTCGCGGTGCCGGTCACCGCCCTGCGCTCCCTTCGTCGCAGGAGGCGCACGCCCGGTCGCTTCGGACGGCCGCGCCGGGCATCGGCACCCCGGCTCCGCCAAGAGCCCTCCACAACGTGGTGAACCCGTCAGGGTCGAGCCGGTAGTCGACCCACCGGCCCCGGCGCGTCGCGCGCACCAGCCCGGCCTCGCGCAGCACCCGAAGGTGGTATGAGAGCAGGTTCGGCGCGACGGCGACCTGCTCTTGGAGGGCGCACACGCAGCGCTCGCCGCCGGCCAGGGCGCCGACGACGGCGAGCCGGACCGGGTCCGCAAGTGCGCAGAGCCGCTCGGACACACCAATCTTTCTTGGTTCAAGTTCCGTTGAAGTCACTACCTCATCGTGCGTCAGCTGGCCGGTGAGGAGACAGGGCCGTTCGTCACGATCTCCCAGAGTCGAGTCGGGAGCCTCTCCTGACCACCACCAAACCCGCCGCCCATCTCGACGTTGTTCTCACCGCCCGGCGAGGGCCGGCCTCGCCGTGCTGGAGGAGGCCTGCGCGCGCCGCGCACGGCAGTGTTCCGGGCCTTCCCGCCTGGATCGCCAAGCAGAGCCACGTCGCGACGGCCACCACCGACCGGTTGCTCGCAGCGCGGGCCGACGCCGCCTTTTGCGGCGGATCGCGGTGACCTGCTGGAGATCCCAAAAAGTCCGAGCGGGACGACGTTGCCTCGTTCTCATCGCCGGGCTCGCCAGCCCGGCCATGGGTGGAGCGCGAGCAGGCAAACGCGGATGAGCCCGGAGGAACCTCGGGAGCAGACGCGGACCACGGGATGCACAGGCCGCGTCGAAGATCCACTCGTCGACCACGTGGTGCTCGGCTTCTGCATCGACTCGCACGAGGCCGCCCCGGCGCTCGTAGCGGTCGATCACCGTCGACGGGATCTTGTCGAAGCGACGAGGCGGTGGTCGGGGTGGCCGGAGACGCCGCCCTCGTCGAAGACGAGAAGCGCTTCGGCAGCTCCGACGCCCGTGTCGAGGAGGTCGCCGAGCTCGTCGAGCGGGACGTCGGGGAGGTGCCCTTCGGGGTAGGAGAAGAGCTTGACGTCCTCGACCCCGAGGACGTCGGCCGCCGCGGTGATCTCTTCCGCTCGGACCTGGCCGAGCGACCGGCTGTTGTTGCCGAGGGTCGATGCCTCCCCGTGGGTGAGGCACAGCACGCGGACGCGACTGCCGCGGGTGACGAGGGCGATGACCGCGCCGAGGCCGAAGGACTCGTCGTCGGGGTGGGTGCAGACGACGAGCACCTCGCCAAGTAGGGGTAGCTCGCGCCGCTCGGGGCTGCCCAGCGCGCTCACCAGCCGAGGGCCGTCGGCATACGCCGTCCGCGGCAGGCGGAGAAGAGATAGGCGCGCTCGAACGCCAGCTTGGCGAGGAGCCACCGCTGGCCCTTGGAGACCGCTCGGGATATGCGGTCGCGCGGCGGGCGGACCGGCTCGACGGCCATGTAGGCGCCGCGGTCGCCCATGTCGAGCACGCAGCGGGCCGACAGTTCGGCGGTGGGGGCTTCACGCCCTTCAAGGCGCGCCGCGAGGTCGGCGGCGGCGATCCTCGCCATCTGCTCGGTCATGTGCCCGGGCGCTCCCGGCCCGGTCGGGGACGCCCTCGGTCCTGCGCATCGACGTCATTATGGGGCGGGTCTGGGCCTCCCCGCGCCGGTCGCGATGGCGAACTCCACGGAGCTCGCAAGTTTGGGCACCGAAATAGCGGGGTCTCCCGGATGGCCAAGGGCCCATCCCGACTTCCGCATCAAATCGGAAAACGCTGAATTTCGCCTTTGGTCACCTACCGACAAGTCGCTGAGCTGCTGGTTTGCCAATCGGCCGGTCGCATTTCTGGTCACCTATGGTCACCTGACCTGTGATCGTGAACTGTGTTTTTGGAGAACTGCAGGTACAGGGGGCTGACTCGGGTACAGATCATGGAAAATGTTCTGGTCGAGGGAGGCTGGCAGAAAATGCTCGTCCGTCGCGTGGGCACCGCCAAGGACGAGCTGGACTTGGCCATCTGCTGGGGCCACCTCGCGCGATCAAGAAAGAACGGCCGTCATTATCGACCGGCTCACGATCAACGCGACGATCATTGACACCGGCTCCTACAGCTACCACCTGCGGGCAACCAAGGCCAAGGGGGGCGGCCCGTGTCCTGACTAGCGAAGACGCTGGAGACGGGCGTTCAGGTCGGCAAGGTTGAAGGCCTCGGGGTCGAAGCCATCCTCCGCCCACTCCAGGTAGTCCTCGTGCTCCTCGTGAGAGGGGTCAGAGATGGCTTGGAGGAAGTAATAATAGCCCGATGTGCCACCCACGTCCTCGGGGGGACAGGCGCGTTCACCGCCTAGACAGCTGGCGTGGACCAAGGCGCGCCCGGCCGAGGAGATGGCTTCGACTACAACAAGGTGTCGCCAGTCGTCGCCGAAGTCGTACAGATAGACGAAGGTGTCGCCGACCTCGACGAGCTTGGCGATCTTTACACCGTCTTCGCTGAGCTCATAGGGGGAATCGTCCCACTCGTCGACACCAGCCATCACGTAGCGCTTCTTCTTGATCTCAAAGGCGTGCAGGTGTGAATCCTCCCAACCCATCACCACCTGAAAGACGCGGTGAAGTCCGGGAAGCGCAATCGAAGCCGGGACCAGGATCCGACGCCAGATTGGCGGCTTGACACCGAGCAGCGTGACCTTTAGCTGCAGGGCCGAATTCGAGGGATATCGAGAAGGTGCATCCATCTCTTCAGCTTAGGATCCGCAGCCGACTCGGGGGGGGTCGGTTTCGATGCGCACGCTGCGGCCAAATGAACGCGATATACCCACCTCGGCCCATCCAGGATGAAGTGACCTCCCTCGATTTCTCCAAGGGCCCGATTCGCGAGCTCTCTCTGGGCTCAAGACGCCTGGTCGTCAGCTACTCCAGGTCGCGGGCGGAAAAGGCGAGATCG
>JAJYNL010000058.1 GCA_021786375.1 Actinomycetes bacterium | reverse complement strand
GTGTGACTCTCATAATGGAAATATCTTCGGAGTGGGAGCGGGCCTGACCCTCATTGTGTGACTGGCTTCGTGCCTTGATGTTGATCTGTCGATCCAACTCCTCGCCGGGGACGTGCACCAGCGGGCCGGACGGACGTGACTTGATAGGAGCTTTGAACACACCGTGTGTGTCCTGTCCGCCGACCTGCCGGTGGTGCCACTCCATCAACGAGGAAGGCAGAACCATTATGTCAAAAGAACCACTCTGCGTGTTCGGAGGGGTTGACACCCATAAGGACGTCCATGTAGCCGCCGTCATCGACGAGCGGGGCAGGATCCTCGACACGGCCCCCTTCGAGGCCAACGCGAAGGGTTACGTGACGCTACGAAAGTGGTTGGAGAGCTTCGGCACGCTCGCCAAGGTCGGCGTCGAAGGCACCGGCGCCTATGGCGCCGGCCTCGCTCGTTACCTCCAGGACAGCGGCGTCGAGGTTGTCGAGGTCAATCGAGCGAACCGTCAGATGCGCCGCCAAAGGGGCAAGTCCGATCCGGTCGACGCCGAGGCCGCCGCAAGAGCAGCCCTGAACGGCGAGGCGACGATCGTGCCCAACGGCCACGATGACATCGTCGAGTCGATCCGGGCTGCGCATTGCCTTCTGCTCGGCACGCGAGACGAGGACCCGTCTGGCCTTGCAGATCAGGGACCTCATCGTCACCGCGCCGTCGACGCTTCGCGAGTCAATGCCCGCAAAGACCGCCGATCGGGTGGCCCACTGCGCGAAGTTCCGCCCCGGTGACGTCCGCGATCCCCACGAGGCCACCCGACTGGCGCTCAAGACGCTGTCGCGTCGTCACCAGGACCTGAGCGAGGAGATGGCCGACCTGAGACCTGACAAAGCTCCTCGACGAGCCGACCAAGGAGGCGAACCCTGCGCTGCGCGCGGCCAAGGGTGTGGGCGTTGACGTGACCTCGGTCCTGCTCGTCGCCGCGGGATCGAACTCTGAGCGCTTGCGCAACGAATCTGCCTTCGCCGCCATGTGCGGCGTCTCGCCGATCCTGGCCTCGTCGGGCCAGACCAACCGTCATCGTCTCAACCGTTCGGGGAACCGACAGGCCAACAACGCGCTGTGGCGTATCGCCACGGTCCGCATGACCTGTGACGAGGAGACCACGAGCTACCTGGCCAAACGCATGGCCGAGGGCAAGACCAAGCGTGACGTCACGCGCTGTCTCAAGCGCCACATTGCCCGCGAGGTCTTCTTCTTGCTTCAGCATCCCGAATACGAGGAAGTCGGACCCCAGCTTCGCATGGCCCGAAAGTCGGCGCACATCTCCTTGCAGACCGTGTCAGAGACGACCTCGGGGTGTGGCCGACCAAGATCTCGCGCATCGAGCGAGGACTCAATCATGACGATGAATTCGTTGCGATCTACCAGGCCTGGCTCCGTGAGCATCTAGCGGCTTGACAAACATAGGAGCATCAACGGTTGGCAGCCCCTCCGATGGAGCAGCACCACGAGTGGCGCGCTGGAATCTGCGGAGCCTGCCAAGGCCGCCACCGGCGAGGAGAGGAACAGGCTCAGCGGGCGGCCTCATTGACGATGTGACCGGCCGTCGCAACACCCGCCCAACGCTGAAGCTCGGCCTGGAGGTCGAGGCGATCGATGGGGGCGGCGTTGGCGTACTCGCGCCAGGCCTCCCGGGGCAGCATCCACATCAGCTCGAATTCGTTTCCGTCGGGGTCGGCCCCGTAGACGCTCTTGGTGGCTCCGTGGCTCGACTCACCCGTGTAGGCGCCGGCGCCGATCACCGCGGCCCGCGCCTCCGCCAGCTCCTCGATGGTGTCCAGCTGCCAGGCAAGGTGATAGAGACCGATTGCGCCCCGGCGCTTGGGGCCCCCGGCGGTGCCGACCCCGAAGAGTCCGAGGTCGTGATGGTTGCCTGACTTGGGCAGGCGAAGGAATGCGGCGTTGGCCCGGGGCTCGGTGGCGATGACCTCCATTCCGAAGACCTCGGTGTAGAAGGCGACGGAGCGGGCCAGGTCCGAGACGAAGAGGACCGCGTGGTTGAGGCGAGTGGGCGAGAACGCCATCTTCAAGACTCCTTTCGGTGTACGGCGGGTGATGGGCCCGCCCGCACCGGCGTTAGCCGCACCGGCGCAGTATCAAGAACATGGTTGATGTTTCATCCATTCCTCGCTCGGCTAATCGCCGGCCGTACCCTCGGCCGCCTTGAGCTTGCCCAGCATCTGATTCAGCGCCCCGTCCTGAGCCTGGAGATGGCGCTGGAGTTCGAGGCACTCGTGAAGGATGGCCTCCGCGTCGTTGTAGGTCTGCTCGGAGCGGCGGTCCGCAGTCTCGCTCTGGATGTTCTGCCCCACCATGATGATGGAGAGAAGTACCAGCTGGAGGAAGGTCTGCGCCACCCAGGAGACGATTGCCTGGATGCCGGAGTGGATCGCCGCGGGCAGGCTGAGCAGATCCCAGGCGGTGAAGATGTAGGCGCACCACATGGAGCCGACCAGCTTGGTGATCAGTAGAGCCAGTCTGCCGTTGAAGCCGACCGCGGCATCGGTGGTCTTGGGCGGGGCCTCCTTGTGGCGCTCGGCGATGCGTGGATGAAGGACGTGTTCGAATTCCATTGGCGCATGATACATCCGCCCGGGCAGTCCTTCCGGACCTGATCAGGGAAAGTTCGGCTGGTCAGCGCAGAGTGGGGAGCACAAGCAGCCCGAAGGCCATCACCAGGAGGGAGCCCCCCAGGACCACTGCGCGGTAGAAGCCGCGCATGCGCAGCCGCTCGGGCAGGGCGCGGGCCTCGATAGCCAGCAGCAGACCTAGCACGATGGGCAGGAGCAGCGCGTTCATCACCTCGACGTCCACCACCGTCTCCACCAGGCCGACCCCGGAGAGCACCACCGCCGCACCGAGGATGTGGGCAAGCCAGTAGACGGCGTAGAACTTGTAGGTGGCCCGGTCGGGGCGCTCGTTCAAGGAGTGGCTCCAGCCGAAGACCTCCGACAGCCCCCAGGCCGCCGCCAGCGAGGCGACCAGCGCGGCCACCAGCGCCGCACCCAGCATGGCCAGTCCGAGCAGGGCCTTGGCCGCCACCGTTCCCACGAAAGGCTGGAGTGCGGCCGACATGGCGCCCACCGTCTCCAGCTCCTCCCCCGATCCGTGCCGGGCCACCGTGGCCGCGAAGAGCACCACGGTGGCGATGGAGACCACCTGGGTAAGAACCGCGCCGATGGCGGTGTCGCGCCTCTCCCTTGCCAGATCCTCCTCCGCGAGTCCCCGGTCCACCACCGCGCCCTGCTGGTAGAAGATCATCCAGGGCATGATCACCGCCCCGATGTTGGCGGTCAGCAGCATCAGGTAGGAGTGGTTGGTTACCGGCGCCGAGGCGAGGCCGTGGGCGAGGGAGGCCAGGCTGGGGTGGGCCATGATCATGGCCGGGATGAAGGCCAGCTCCGCCAGGCCGAGAGCTATCCCGATCCTCTCGGCACGCTTGTAGCTCCCGGTCATGGCTATCCCCACCAGGAAGGTGGTGGCGATGGGCACTGTCACCCAGCGGGAGATGCCGAATATCTCGCCCACCCCGGCAACCGCGGCGAACTCCGAGAGCAGAGCCCCGGTCGCGGACAGGAAGAGGGTCAGCGAGGAAAGCAGCGCCACTCCCTGCCCGAAATGGCGCCTTATCAGCGCTCCGTGTCCCTCACCGGTGGCCACTGCCAGGCGCACCGTGATCTCCTGCACCGCGTAGAGAACCGGGATCAGGAGAATCTGGGGGAGAACCATGGCGTATCCCCACGTCGCTCCGGACTTGGCCGCTGTGATAAGGCTGCCCGCGTCGGTGTCGGCCAGCATCACCACCAGCCCGGGGCCGAAGGCGGCGAAGAAGCCGAGCGTGCGGAGGCGCGGCGAAATGCCCCGGCCGCCATTGCGGGCCGGGGGTGCCGCTCCCCCCGCCCGTGCGGCCGGCGTCCCATTCATCGCATCGAAGGGTAGCACCGGGCTACCCGTGCGGCCAAGAGTGGAACTACGCTCGGCGGGGTTTAGACGATAGGGAGATGAGTCACAAGCGTCAATCGCCCACGGCGCCATGTTGCCGGCCGGACTCAAGTACGCCGGCGTGGATACTTTCCATCATGACTTGGCGTGATCAAGTCGTCGCTTGACGACACCGACGGCAAGGAGGACGTTTGGTTGTCGTCATTTCGCTCGGCGTCCGTCGTGGCGATGCAAATAGACGTTGTGATACATCTCGAAGCCGACGAGATGGGCGAAGTGTCCTGGTGGGCAGGATCGAGTGCGTTGGCAGGATTCACTGCCATTGCCAACACGCTGAGCGAACTCCGGGCACTAATCAAGGAGGAGCTCGCCATCCTGGGTGCGGAAGACGGCATTGAGTGGACCTACGGTAACGAACAGTTGGCCGCTGGGCCAAACGAGGCGGTGATACGCTCGGCGTCACCGAACGATACCCCGGCGACCTAGCCGTCCTCGGCCCTAGAC
>JAJYNL010000006.1 GCA_021786375.1 Actinomycetes bacterium | reverse complement strand
CTAGGCCGCATCGCAGCCGCAGCGACCCCGCGACCAACAATTCGGCCCGAACCTCAAACCGTACGAGCCTGGAATGTTGGCGCCCGAGGGGAGGAAACCCTTAGCAAGTTGCTCAACGGGTGGGCCAACGGAAATGAACGCCAAGTGCTGCATGACAGACGCATCCCGGGCACTCGGGCGAACATCGATCACATTGCCGTTGCTGCAAACGGAGTCTGGGCAATCGACGCCAAGAACTACGGAGGGCTCGTTGAGAGCCAAGACGTGGGGGGTTGGTTCCGAACGGATCTCAGACTCAGGGTGGGGGGAAGGGACCGGAGCAAACTCCTCGAGGGCCTCGCATGGCAGATCAGCACCATCGAAGAAGCGATCCGCGCCGCTACAGGTGAACATGCGATCCCGGTGCAAGGAATACTCTGCTTCATCGACGCAGATTGGCGATGGTTTGCCAAGCCGCCCCGATTCGGCTCGAACCTACATGTCGCATGGCCGTCGGCCTCCTTAGCACTTCTGAACGGCGAGGGTTACCTGGCTGAATGGGAGGTGATGTCGGTTGCCGATCTACTGACGAATCGCTTCCCGCCGGCTTAGGCGACCGGCAACTGCGGCTCCGTTTGGACCAGCGGATCACAACCCGGGTCGAATCGGCAATCACATCGATCGCCAGGGCTGTGGGTCGCTCCGGAATGTCCACCCTGACTCTTGCGATACACTGGCACACGCCCTTGATCTGCACTGTTATCAGCTCAACCAGCCAGTTCACCTTGACGAGTGCAGGTCGTCTGGTATCATCTTGACAATCGGATGACGCCCCGGTGGGCTAGCGCCCAAACCGCCCTTCGCGGGCTAATGGCCTCTACGTGGACGTTTAATCGCACGTGGAGGCAGCTGATGGCGGCTTTGAGCACGGTCGCACCACAAATCGTGCAGGCCATGCAGGTCGCAACCATTGTTCTGGGCGCACCCCTGGTCAGCGGCGTCATCTCGCATGTTGAAGCACGCCTACAGGGCCGGCGGGGACCGCGCATCCTCCAGCCCTATTACGACCTTGCCAAACTATTCCGCAAAGAGACCGTAGTCAGCGAGGATTCAAGCTGGGTCTTCCTTGTGGCGCCGATCATCGCCTTCGTTTGCTACCTCGTCGTGCCCTTGCTGATACCGGTGTTGACGACCTACGGCCTGCCTCTCGGGTACATGGGAGACATCCTTGGTGGCGGTTTCATCCTCGCCCTGGCCGGCTTCTCGGTGGCCTTGGCCGGTACCGAATCCGGGGCTCCATACGCTCAGCTCGGCGGTAGCCGTGCCATGACCTTCGGTGCACTGGTTGAGCCAACCATCCTCTTCGTGGTCTTCGCAGTGGCTCTGATTACCGGCACCGACCTTCCCTACGCACTTGCCGCCACGGTCAGGTCATCCACGTCGGAGATGGTC
Organism: Actinomycetes bacterium; assembly: GCA_021786375.1. Lineage (GTDB taxonomy): Bacteria > Actinomycetota > Acidimicrobiia > Acidimicrobiales > Acidimicrobiaceae > Acidithrix. Next base: position 23,481 of record JAJYNL010000006.1, on the reverse strand, counting down.
CGGCCTGCGCACGTGCTCGCCGCACTCGCCTTCTTCCTGGTCGTTCTGGTAGACACCGGCCGCATCCCCGTCGAGACGCACACCGGAACGCTCGAGTTCGGAATGATCGACGAAGCCAGGACCCTCGAGCATTCCGGAGCTCCGCTTGCCTTGCTGAAATGGGGCGCGGCAATGAAGCAGCTGATCCTCTACACCATCTTGATAAACGTCTTCGTTGCGCCATGGGGATTGGCCGGCACCGGCAAGTTGAGCTCGGTGATGCTGGCGATCCCGTCACTACTCGGAAAAGCGATCGTGCTAGGGTGCGTCTTCGCCGTTATCGACAATCTTTTCTCGAAGCTAAGGCTCTTCAAGATCACCGAGTTCATTGCCTCCGCCTTCCTGCTCGCGGTCCTGGCCGTGCTCGTCTACTACGCGGGAGGTGGCTGATGGCAGCGGCGCCGTCGACATACGCCGGCGCGGCGGATGTAGTGGCAGTACTGGTGCTCCTAACCGAGTTCGCCATGCTGCGCGCACCGCTGTTGCGCTCCCAAGTCCGCCTCTATGCGTTCCAGTCCTTGGTCGTGACGGCTCTCGCTGTCGATATTGCCGTCGTAAGGCACGTCGGCGACCTCTATGCCTTGGCGATCGTGTCCTTCGTTCTGAAGGTGGTCCTCGTGCCGGGACTGGTCTTGCGCCTGCTCGGGGATGCAGACACGGACCTTGCAGGCAGCTCCGTACTCGGTGTCGCCAGCATGATCCTCATCGCCCTTGCCGTCTCCGCCTTCGGCTTCTTTGCCGTTGGTTCGTTGCAGGTGCATTCGGCAGCACTTCCCACCACTGCGCTCGCAATCGCGGCCGCCGTAATACTGGTTGCCTTCGTGCTGATCATTCTTCGGGCCGACGTGGTTTCGCAGGCCATCGGATTCTTCTCCCTTGAGAACGGTGTCTCCGTCGCCAGCCTGGTGGTCGCGGCAGGGCTCCCGCTCGTGGTCGAGGTGGCATTCCTCTTCGACCTGCTCGTGGCAGTCGTCGTCTTCGGTGTGATTATGAGGGTCCACCACGACAGGGCCAAGACGCTTTCCACCAAGAAACTCGATCGGCTGAAGGGATAGACGATGGCGATCATTCTTGTCATACTGGTTGTCTTCCCCTTCCTGGTGGCCGCGGCGAGCCTGGCGCTTCCAAATGCCGTCTCGCGCTACCTGACCATCTTCGCCGGGGTGACGAGCTTCGCGCTTTCTCTCCTCCTGGTCCCGGCGGCGGCCGATCACGCTCAGGTGGTTGTGGGAAGCTTCCTCCGGGTCGATGCCCTCTCAGTCGTGTTCGTGGTGGCTACGGCCTTCCTCTACGGCGCCACCGGGATGTTCGCAGCCGGGTACCTGCACTTGGCTGACGGAGCGTCCGGAAGGCGATACGGGCGGCGCTTCTACGCCGGAATCAACTTGTTCTGCTGGTCAATGCTGATCGCGCCGATAGTGAACGGGCTTGCTCTGCTCTGGGTGGCCATCGAGGTCACCACGGTGATCTCCGCCCTCCTTGTGGCCATCGACGATACGGACGGCGCGACGGAGGCGAGCTGGAAATACGTGCTCATCGCATCTCTCGGCCTTGGGATCGCCCTATTCGCCACCATAATCATGTATTACGCCGGTACCACGGTCTTCGGCGCTGCCTACAACCTCTCATATGCAAAGCTGCTGGCAGGGGCGAGCCACTTCCCACCCAACGTCGTACGCCTTTCCTTCGTGCTCGCGGTCCTGGGCTTCGGCACCAAGATGGGCCTCTTCCCGGTCCACACCTGGTTACCCGACGCCCACTCCGAGGCGCCCACTCCGATCTCGGCGCTCCTCTCCGGGGCTCTGCTCGCAGTCAGCTTTTATGCCATCTTGCGCTACTACCAGATCGCGGTGCGCTCCCTGGGTTCTGCCTTCCCCCGCAACGTTCTGCTCATCTTTGGACTTGCGTCGCTGCTGGTCGCCGCCCTCTACCTCCTCTCCCAACATGACCTCAAACGCCTGCTCGCCTATTCCAGTGTCGAGCACATGGGGATTCTCGCCATTGGGATGAGCTTCGGTGCGCCACTCGCGATCGTGGGAGTTCTGCTGCACGTGCTTGCGCACGCCGCCGCCAAGGGAACCGCGTTCTTCGGCGCCGGATCGGTGGTGCGCAAGTTCGGCACCAAGGATATGCGCAGGATTCGTGGAGGTATCGGGGCCCTGCCTTGGAGCGGGACCATGTTGGTGGTGGCAGTGCTGGCCCTTTCCGGTATGCCCCCGTTCGGGGTATTCAGGAGCGAATTCCTCATAGTGGAGGGTGGCATGTCCGACCCGCGCGAGGAGATCGCGGCGCTGATGGTGGTCCTGATCACCTTGGCCTTCTTCGGCCTCTCCTGGTATACGACGCGCACGATGCTCTCCCCGGAGCAGGGTCCTAGCGGTGAGGGCCAAGCGCCGGCTCTGCCTACGCCGCCCAAGGGCGAGGTCAGCAACTGGATCGTCGCAGCGATGCTCGCCGGCGTATTGGCTCTAGTGATTCTTGGCCTCCATCCGCCTGCGCAACTGGGGCACCTACTCAGCCGCGCCTCGGCGGAACTGGCGGTCGTCAGATGAGCGAGACCTTCGTCTTCTCCGATGAAGTCACCGGCTTCGCCAGGCGGGTGTCGGAAGGCGTCCGAAGGGGCGCCAGGTTCGGCGGCCTGTTCGCGGCGAGGGAGCAGTCCGCTACCCGCCTGCTTGCCGTCTTGGAGGATGGCGCAACCATCTCAACGGACAGCGTCCTCATCCCGGATTCCCTGCCGCAATATCCGGCGCTCAGCCTCGAAATACCCGCCGCCGCGTGGTATGAGCGCGAAATCCACGACATCTTCGGGATCGAGGCGATCGGCCTGCGCCGCCTGGACCCCCTCGTACTTCCGGTCGTCACGGGCTCGAGCAGACCACAGTCCGGCTCGGGAACAAACACCGGCCCCATAGAGATCGATCTGTCTCCGCTCAGCACGCACCTTCGCGGAGAGGGGGTGTTCACCATTCCTTACGGACCGGTACGTTCAGGAGTATTCGAGTCGATCGAATACCTGGTCGAGACACCTGGCGAAGACATCCTCCACCTTCGTACCCGCGTGTTTCACAAGCACCGCGGGATCGAGGCGCGCTTCGAGGGAATGGGGCCGGTCGATGGCGTGCTCCTTGCGGAAAGGTACGAGGGGGTGGCATCGGTGGCGCACGCGATTGCATTCTGCAGCGCGGTCGAGCAACTTGCCGGGGTTGAGATCCCGGCAAGCGCCGGGCTCTCGCGCGTATTGCACGCGGAGCTCGAGCGCATAGCCAACCATCTCGAATCGGTCATTCGCCATACCGAGGCGGCGGGTCAGGCGGTCGCTTATGCGCGTTTCACGCTGCACAAGGAGCGGGTGCAGCGGCTCCGGGCGGCCCTTTCTGGAAGCCGGTTTGGGCGAGGCGTAGTGGTTCCAGGCGGGGTGAGCATGCCCCCCGGCCTCAGCACCTCGGAGATGTTCAGCTCCATCGATGAAATCGAAGCGGGAGTGCGAGCAGACCTCCGGCTCCTCATGGCAACACCTTCGTTCGGGGATCGCCTTCGCGGCACAGGAATTGTCTCGCCCGAAGTGGCTCGCCGGTTCGGCGCGCTTGGGCCGGTAGGCCGTGGCTCGGGCCAAATGGCCGACGCCCGCATCGATCGCCCGTACGCCGCCTACGGCACTCTCGGCCTGCGAGCAATCGAGCACCGGCTCCAGGGGGATGCGCTCGCGAGACAGCGCGCGAGGATGGAGGAGATGGAGGTCTCCTTTCACATCATCCGCCAGGCGATCGACCGCATGGAACAGTTGCACGGCCGCGAGCTGCTGTCGGCGGTCCCCATCGACCCCAACCTGAGCGGCCATTCCATCGGCTGGGCCGAAGCGCCTCAAGGGGAGGTCCTGTACGTGGTACAACTCAACGAGGGTCGGTTGACGCGCGTAAAGCCAAGATCGGCCTCATTCCACAATCTCGCCATGTTCCAGGCTGCATTCCCAAAGGACGTGCTCACCGACTTCGCCTTTATCGAAGCTAGCTTCGGTGTCTCGATCGCGGGAGTGGCCGGCTGATGCCCTGGATTCCGCGAGGCCTGAGCGAGGGCGTTTTGACCAGCCGCTACCCGAGGCGCGCCGACGGATATGGGCCTGCCTTTCGCGCAAGCATCAGCGTTATCGCACCGGCCGAAGCATCGACGCACATCGAGGGCAGCGCCGAAGGCTGCCCGACCGGTGCGATCACCATCCTGGACGACCAGCCCCAGATCGACCGGGGGAAATGCATCCTCTGCGGCCGGTGCACGGAACTCCGGCCGGATGTGTTCCGTTTCGATCCTGGCTTCGAGACCGCCGGACTCCTGCGGGAGGCCCTTGTCGTTCCGCAGATCGCCGAGAACGATGAGGCACTCCGGTTGGCGAGAGCGGAGCTCGGTCGTAGGGCGCGAGCATTGCGCAAGTCGGTCCACATCCGCCACATCGACGTCGGATCGGACGGATCCGAGGAGTGGGAGGTGGCAGCCTTGACCAACCCCGTTTACGACGTGCACAGGTTAGGTATATTTTTCACTGCGAGCCCGCGCCACGCCGATCTCCTGTTGGCGACGGGCGTCGGAGCCGCCGGCATGCTCGATGCGCTCAAACAGACCTACCAGGCCATGCCGGAGCCCAAGATCGTCATAGCCGCCGGGGTGGACGCCATCAGCGGCGGCCTGCTCGGACGAGGATACGCCAGCCAGGGCGGTCTCGCGACAACCGTCCCCGTCGACGTCTTCGTCCCCGGATCGCCACCCTCGCCATTTGGCCTGCTCTACGGTATCCTGCTGGCCCTCGGACAACTTTCGACCGCAGATCGTAATCCGCGGTACCGCTCATGGGAACCCAGCGACAAGTACCCCGGCGTCGCTGACCCGGGCCCTCGTTCCGAGGAATTTGGCGACGAGGGCCGGACATGACCGGCACGCTCCTCGTCATCGCCTTCACCTGCTTCGGGCTCGGCGTCGCCACTGACACCATCATCGGCGTACAGCGCCGATCGGTCCGCCCCGTCCCCTACCTCTTGGGGATGGCGGGGAGCGCACTGATGCTCGTCGTCGGAATCCGGGCCCTGACCTCGGCCAGCGTCACTTTCGACCTGTCAAAGCTGGTGAATCTGGAAACAACCGGCCTGCTACTGGACCACCTTGCCGGCCTGTTCCTGACCGTTCTCTTCGCGCTCGGCATCGTCGTCTCCGCCGTCTTCGTCTCGTGGGTAATGCCGGAGGATCGCAGCCATAGGCGCGGCATCGCCTCCGGCTACCTGCTCCTACTGGCCTCAGTCGCCGGGATCATTTTGGCGGCTGACGCATTCACCTTCATGTTTGCCTGGGAGGCGCTCACCGTCTCGTTTTACATGTTGACGTCCGTCAGCAGGGATACGGCGCGAAACACAGGCGCCCCGTGGTCGACAGTCGGTATCGGCAAGGTGAGCGGTGCGGCCTTGCTCGTAGGATTCCTACTCATGGCCGGGCGCAGTGGCAGCCTGACCATCGCAAGCTGGGGTTTCATCAAATCCGGCACAGTGCAGGATGTAGCATGGGTGCTGGTGATCATTGGCTTCGGGGCCAAGCTCGGCCTGGTCCCGCTGCAAGTCTGGATACCCGTCGGCTATCCGGCGGCTCCCGGGCCTGCGCGGGCTGCCATGGCCGGAATCGCGGCAAATGTCGGCGTATATGGATTGTGGCGATTCCTGGGCACGCTGGGACGTCCGCCGATTTGGCTCGTGATCGCTGTCCTTGTCGTCGGTGGAATCACCGCCTTGCTCGGCATCACCTTCGCGGGGGTACAAGCCCGCCTCGGTCGGGTGATCGCATATTCGAGTATCGAGAATGCCGGCCTTATAGTCACGGGTTACGGCGTGGCACTGGCTGGTTCCTTCGTCGGATCCGAGCTGCTCATGGCGATCGGGCTTCTGGCGGCAACGCTGCAGGCGGTCACCCATGCAATCGCAAAGACGGCCCTCTTTTCCTCTCTCGCCGGGATCGAGGCCGCCGTGGGCACGGACGACCTCGAGTCGCTCCGAGGCGTAGGCAGGCGCATGCCATGGAGCGGGGGCACTTTCGCGATCGGGGCGCTCACCTTGACAGGCCTCCCCCCGACCATCGGCTTCGTGTCGGAGTGGTTCATCCTCGAAGCCCTCATGCAGCAGTTCCGGCTTTCGGGCCTCGCCATCCGGCTGGGGCTGGCCGCTGCCGGCGCGCTGGTTGCGCTGACGACCGGGCTCTCAGCCGTGGCCTTCATCCGAGTTCTGGGGTTGACCATCCTCGGCCGTCCGACCCGCCGGGTTCTCGAATCCGCCCGTGAGCCGGGCATCTTCGCCAAGGCAGCCATGGCCCTTCTCTCGCTATCCTGCCTTGGCATCGCAGCATTAAGCCCTTGGGAGATCCGCATCATCGCAAAGGGGCTGGACCCGATAATCAGACAGGGTGCGGTTCTTCAGGCTTTGAAGTCGCCGTGGATCCTGCAACCCGTCTTCCCGGGATTCTCGATCGTCTCACCGTCATGGCTTTGGCTCGCAATGCCGGTGGCGTTCGCGGCGGTGTTCGCGGGTGCGATCGCACTGTCCGGGGGACGTTACCTGAAGGTGCGCCGGGTACCGGCCTGGCACTCCGCGACTTCAGGTGTCTCAGGCGCCGCCGAGTACACGGCCTTTGGCTTCGCAAACCCGCTCCGGCACGTCCTTGGAAACGTCCTGGGCACTACCCGATTGACCCTCCCAATCCAAGGAGGGGACGACGGGCAGGGTGAGCACCTCCATTTGGAGACGGTCACTCGCGTTGTCGAGCCGGTCGAGACCTACCTTTATCGCCCTTTGCGGGAGGCCGCCCTTGCGGCGACATGGGTTGTGAAGAAACTCCAATCGGGTCGGCTCAATGCCTACGTCTCTTACATGTTGATCGCACTATTGATCGCACTGGCGCTGACCGCGGCACTGCGCTAACAGGAGGCATCATGGACATTGCGGCTCCCTCCGGCGAACCTCCCCATACCGGCTCATTCCGGAGGATCCTTGTAGGTTTCGATGGCTCAAACGCGGCCTACGACGCCCTCCGAGCCGCCATCGCGCTGGCGGCGGACCTGAGAGGCGAAGCCCACGTGCTGCTGATCGTAAGGCCATCGGCTCACAGCGAGACCGAAGAGGAGTCACTCCGTGCCGCCGAAGCGGAGCGAGAAAACCTGTCACAGGGCTTGGCCCAGGTGCCCACTCCCGAACAGGTCGAAGTCTCGACCGAGGTACTCTTGGCCGACAACCCCGGGAAAGCCATGGCCACCTATGCGGCGGAACACGGCTTCGACATCGTGGTGGTCGGCGGTCACGGCCGAGAGCAGGTCATGCACCGCGGAATCGGCCAGTCGCTCGAAGAATTGTTACGCCACCATCCCTGCCCGGTACTCGTGGTCTGAGACACGGTTACAACTGATCCTTCAGCCGCGTTTCCCAACTTGAAAAGAAGGTGATGCCGGTGCTTATTGTCACCGACGGAGCGGTCGACCTGCCCGCGACGCTGATGAGCTCGGAGGCCTTGCGTATCGTGCCGGGAAAGGTTTGGGGCGGGGACGCGGGGTTCGTCGGCGGCATCGCGGAATTCTGGTCCATGCTGCGTCGCGGCTATTACCCCTCCACCACGCCACCGACCGTTCAAGAGCTTGCGGCGGCGTACCAGCACTCCGGATTGGTTATGGCCATGCATGTGTCAGGTCGACTGAGCGCGACCCTTGCGCACGGCAAGCAAGCGGCCGAGCTATCAGAGTCCGAGGTGGTTCTGGTGGATACCGGCTCACTGAGCGTGGGTGCCGGCCTCGCGGTCGACGCCATCCACGCCGAGATGCTCGCCCAATCTCCCAGGCAGGTGCTGATCGAGCGCGCGCTGCGGCTGCCGGAAAGCCTCCATACCTTCGCCTTGGTGCAGGAGGTCGAGAACTTGCGACGAAGCAAGCACGCCGGTCTTCTACCCTCTCATCATCTGGCGCGGAACCACCCGCTATTGCTTGCGATCCGCGGTCGGGTGGTGCCGCTCGGCCAAGCCAGGAGCCGCAAAGCGGCCATCGACCAACTGCTCACCCACGTCGGCCATGTTTCCCGCGGCCACCTCGAGGGGTGGGCAATCGGTCATGGTGATGCATCGGACATCGATGCGGCAGTTGAAAACATCTCCGACGCACTAGAACTCGCCCCCCGCTTCTGCACCTTTCTCGATCCGACCGTAGGGGTGCACCTTGGCCCTGAATCCCTGGTGGTCGGGGTCCTGAGCGGTGCGTCGAGCCTCTAAGGGGACATCACCCGGCCGTCACTACTGCAATACCGGGTCGTCGAGAGTCGACCCCGCCGACGAGGAGGAGTGAGCCACAAGGACAGGCTCCCAGATGACAAAGCAGTGCGGCGCCAGTTCGCGCACCACGCCCAGGAAGGCCTCAACGCGTTCGGGAGCATCGAGCACCTCCACGGCAATCGGGGGTTGTCCAGATGCCCCCGGAAAGCCTCCGGGCTGTGTTCGGCCCGTGAACCCGAAGCCCTCGATTCCTCGCCACACCGTGGCACCGGCCATCCCCTCTTCGCGGGCGCGCTCGACTATCACCTCGTAGAGGCGCCGATGGCCCACGCGATCCTCTTCCCTCAGAAAGATCACCATCCTCGTCGCCGCCTCGGCCACCGCCATTGCGCACCTCCAGCGCCACACTTGTCAAGCCCTCGATCGCATAGTAGCCCCGGACACGGCACGGTGCCGGGCTCCCGCCCTGCCGGGCACAGGGCCCAAGCGCGCAAACCGCGGTGCACGTGCTCAGCCCGCGACGCCGACATCAGGCGCGACGCGATCCGGGCCCCGCGGGCAGCCCCGATCCACCCGTCCACCGCGAAATCTCCTTGCGTGCGCGCTAGGCGCGCCGGCGCGGATCCAGCTGCGAGCCGAACCAGCCGGTCCCGCCTTGGCAACACCTGACACCCCTGGATCGGCGGCCACGAGGTCGGCCCGGCGGATTGAGTATCAATCCTGGTTGGTTGCCGCCTGGAGACGACGCGCCGCAACAAAGACGGGCAGCGCCGCCAACTCGGCAATCAGCGAGAACAGAACTACGAGCGGCAGCGAGATACCGAATAGAAGGCCGATCACTGTGCTGCCGAGGAACCAGGCGACGCCGTAGCCGCCGGTGAAGATACCAAAGGCGGAAGCCCGGCGGTCCTGGCCAACCATCCTGGCCACGGCAGCCGGAATGATCGATTCCTGGACGCCGGAGCCAAGTCCCCATAACACGACACCCGCAAAGCTGAGCCAGAAGCCCCCGAGGAAGGCAAGCGGGGCGTACAGAGACGAAAGCAGCGTAAGCGGGAGCAGTAGGCGCATGCCAAAGCGGTCGAAGAGGCGTCCGAAGACAAGCGACCCGGCGCCACCGACCGCCATGGCCACTGCGTAGAATACCGGGACTAACTCGGTCGACACGATTCGTGACTTCTCGAAGTGATACGCGATCAATGGGAAATCGGCAAACCCAGCTGCCACCAGGGCTGCCGCCAGGAGATACAGCCAGAAAACCCTGGGCATCCGATCGGAGGTTGAGAGCTTGGGAGCGGAGGATTCCAAGTGCTCAGGGTGTGGATAGGAAAGCCGGGCCACCGCCAAGAAGGACAGCTCTATCACCGCCGGCACCGCCAAGAGAGCGAACGCCACCTTGTAATCGCGATGTCCGATCAGCAGCACAATAGCAACGAAAAGTGGCCCGAAAGTGGCACCGAACTGATCGAGCGCCTCGTGCACTCCGAAGGCCCATCCGTAGCCGATCTCGCTGGCAGCGTGAGCCAGCATGGCGTCACGCGGGGGATTGCGGATTGCCTTTCCAACTCTTTCCAGCAGAATCAGAGCCGCCGCGACCTCCCAACTGCCCGCTAGGGCAAGCAGGGGTACGACCGACATTTGTAGAACGTAACCGGCAATGGCGATAGGCCAGTATCGCCCGGACCGGTCCGCACCCGGGCCGGACAAGAGGCGGATCCCGTAGCCAAGCAGCTCACCAGCGCCTGTCACCATGCTGATGGCCAACGCCCCTGCTCCGAGCAGTCCGAGATAGGGGCCGATGACGCTGCGAGAACCTTCGTAAGTGAAGTCGGCGAAGAAACTCATCACGCCGACCATCAGCACAAAGCGGAGTGGCGCCGAGGTTGGACGCCGCCTGCCGACCGAGCCGGCAGGCGAGTTGCGGCGTGGATGTTTCGCACCCGTTTGGCTCATTTACTAACCCCGTCGGACTGTGCACGCAGCCGGACGACGCAACTGCGGCGCATTCGAGCCACCGCTGTTCCGGCGCGATCATTCGTGGCCCGCTGCTCCAGGCCCGACCGATCGTTCCCCACCCGGCCTGGCCCACTCCGGTTAAGTCGATGGTAACACCCATGGGCAGGGGACCGCTTTGATGACAGCATGCTCATCGCACCGTACTATCCACAAAGCGGCCAAAAAATAGCGAACCGCCATCCATGCGGACCGTCTCGCGCCCCGAGCACGGATGAGGGATTGGGTGCCGGTTTGCCTCGGACCTCCGAGATACCAACCCTATCGGCAGCGCATCTTCGCGCGCCCAGGCGCCCCCACGTTGCCGATTCATCAAGTGACCCCGACACAGCCTCAGCGCGTGTGATGATCTTGTTGATGGTCTCTCTCCTGATGCTGCGCCACGCCAAGTCGGATTGGCAGGCCGAATACGGCGCTGACGACCTCCGTCGCCCATTGGCGAAACGAGGAATGCGCGCGGCGCGCACTATCGGCCGGTTCCTTGCCGAAACCGGCCAAGTTCCCGACCGCACCCTGGTATCGCCCGCATTGCGAGCTAAACAGACGGTGGATCTCGCAGTGAGCGCCGGCAACTGGGAATGCCCTGTCTCGGTCTGCGACGAACTCTATCGCGAGGTGGACGACGTCCTCGGCGCGATACGAGGCAGGGGCGGCGATTCCAAACTGCTGATGATCGTCGGCCACCAGCCCACCTGGTCACTAACCGCCTCGAAACTGGCGAACGGTGCTCAATTCTGCTTACCCACCGCCTCGCTCCTCCGGCTCGACTTCGACGAGGACAACTGGACCGCGGTTCGGGGGAACGGGCGGATCAGATGGCTGGTTTCCCCCCGCCTGCTCGCCTAAGAATGCCGAACCCGGCACGTCCGGCAGGGCGCCGGGCAAGGCGGGCGGCAACGGGATGGGCAGGAAGCGACAGGCACAGGAATGATCGCCATCCACAGCCATGGTGACGTACTGCCAGGGCGTACTTCGCACCTCGCGCCGAGCGATTTCTGCCAAGAGCTGGGAGGCAGCACTGAATTGCGGCAGCAGGCCTGCGCGGAGTTCTCCGGGCGTACCTACACGGATCTTCGTCGCGTCGGCCAGGAGAACTGCGGGGGTTGTCGTCGGCGTGAATCGGCAGCGGGCCGAACTCCGGGACCGAGTCCCGGCCTTTCGCTGGACACCCAGTATGGGGCATCGGCTCGAGCGGTGCACTCTTGGCGGTTGCTCCAAGGAGCGCTATCATGGTCCACAACGGCGATGGAGCTCGCTGCTCAAGCCCCAAGGGCTGATGGCTCCTACCAAGTGACAAGTTCGTTTGGCAGGAGCGTCGCAGTGAAGATTCAGAAATGTCGTTCGCGGGTGGCAAACCCAGGAAGGGATCGGCAGCCGGTCCGGCATAATCTTTCAGTTGGCCCCCGCCGCTCGAGACCCCGCGCGATAGATCCGTGGGCTCCCTCGCCCGCGCCCGTCAGCTACGCCGGTCGAGCCCACCGATACGAAATCCTCCCGGGTATCCACACCCGCTCCCCTCAAATCGTGCCGGCCGGTCACGCGGCAGGCCGGCAACGCCCACTCCCCCGTAACGGGATCGAGGGCGACATCGCCCTCGATCCCAGGGGCGACAGACCGGGTCGTAGAACCGCTGCATCCGCTGCCGTCGCGGGCGCAGCGCCGTCGCGGGGTGGGGGACGCCCCCCCGAGCGCGAGGACCGGCCCTTCGCCAATTCCGTCGGCCCCGGAGAGCGGACCCATTACCCGTTCAGTCAGGCGACGTCGCGGCACCTGCCTGGTTCGAATCCTCCCCACCCACACACCTGCCGGAGCCAAGTGCCATCCCGTGGTACGGGGGTTGCCGCCAACGGCAAGGTCCGCGAGCACGCCGCTCCCGCAGCCGACTGCAAGTATCGTCCGCGCGGACATACAACAGACTGGGACTCTCCGGCCACGCGATCCGGAACTGGATTCCGCTGCGCTTCCGCTTCGCGCATGGCGCCGGGGCGTAGCACCGCTGGCTCCCAGCAACACAAAGGCGGCGGACCCAGCGATCCTTCCTTCGGAGAGGCGATTGAGCGGCTTCCGGGTTCCGACCTACGCTTGACATTGGAGGCACTATGAGCGTTCCCAAGATTGCCGACGCCACTAGCGTGCCGTTAATCGAGGACCACTCCGGCATAAGGCCCTTTGCAAGTCTGATGTACGACGGGCACGCGAGCGGACAGGAGGTTCCCGGTCCGCCACCGTACTTCACGGACTCGAACCTGGGACAGGTGCTCGAGTCCCTGTACAAGGGCCGTGAGGAATTCGACCTCGCCCCCTTCTTCTACTCCACGGCGCCGAACCTGGAAACGATCTCCTACCGCCAGGAGATCTTCCGCGATCTCCAGGACCGCAGCCTCATCTCCGGAGTTCAGAGGTTCGGCGCCCAGATGCGCAAGATGCGCTCTTACCTGCGAGGTGCACACGCCGTCCGCTACAAGTATCAAAGGGAGGGCTTCTTCCTCGATGCCGCAAGAACGTACTGCGAAGCCATAGTCACCCTTCAGGGCGTCCTTTCCGGTTCGGATCTGCACTCGCGGGGACTGAAGTCTTTCCGTCGCTGCTTGGACGACTACGTGAGCTCGGAGAAGTTCCGGAACCTGGCCGATGACACCCGTCAGCGCGTGGATGATCTGGCCCGGGTTGTCTACTTGGTAACAATTCAGGGCAGCCGCGTAACCGTAAGCCGGTACGAAGGCGAGTCGGACTACAGCGCCGAGATCCTCCAGACCTTCGATCGGTTCAAGCGTGGAGCCGCCAAGGATTACCGGGTTGCATTCCGCGATCTGCCCGAGATGAATCACGTCGAGGCCCAAATCAGCGAGCTGGTGGCGAAGCTCTTCCCGGAAATCTTCGAGCCGCTCGACAAATACTGCCTCCAGTACGCCGATTTCCGCGATACCAAGATCGACGTCTTCGACCGGGAGGTCCAGTTCTACCTCGCCTACCTTGAATTCCTGGCGCCGATCGGATCGTCAGGCCTGCCCTTCTGCTTTCCGGAGGTCACGGACCAGTCCAAAGAGGTCTTCGCGGAAGCCACCTTCGACCTCGCTCTGGCCAACAAGCTCGGATCCCAGAACAACGTCGTGGTAAACGACTTCTTCCTGAAGGACCCGGAGCGCATAATCATCGTCTCGGGACCGAATCAGGGAGGCAAGACGACCTTCGCACGCACCTTTGCCCAATTGCACCATTTGGCGAACATTGGCTGCCCGGTCCCGGGCAAGCGGGCCAGGCTATTCCACTTCGACCAGCTCTTCACCCAGTTCGAGAAAGAGGAGGACCTCGACAACCTGGCCGGAAAGCTCGAGACAGACCTGCTGCGGATCCATGAGACGCTGTCGGCCGCGACCAGCCAAAGCATCATCGTGCTGAATGAGGTGTTCAGCTCGACCACGCTCCACGATGCGCGTTTTCTTGGTCAGCGGATGCTCGAGCGGATCATCGAACTCGACCTCCTCGCCGTCTACGTCACCTTCATCGACGAGCTGGCCACTTTGCCCAAGACGGTCAGCATGATCTCGACCATTGTTCCCGAGGACCCGGCGGTACGCACCTACAAGGTTGTTCGGGGGGATGCAAACGGCTTGGCCTACGCGATGGCGATCGCCGAAAAACACGGCGTCACCTACGAGCGACTTAGGGAAAGGTTCAGCCGATGAAGGCGCTGCTGCTGTATCGAGACCGCGACTTCGAATTCCCCAGCGAACTTCCTCGCAAGCTCGATCTGGAGCAGGAGCTATCGCCCCACGAACTCGACCTCGTCCAAGACCTGGAGCTGGTGACGCTGTTCAACGTCATGAGCCGTGGCGACAGGTTCCTCTTCGAAGTAGCCATGCGAGTAATGTTGGCCAGCCTGGATGACCCAGGCGCGATCGTCTACCGCCAGCAGGTCCTGGCGGATTGCCTTGCTCGACCCGAACTGGTCCGGGAACTCTACGACATTGCGACAGAGGCGATGGACGTCCCCAAGAAGGCCTCTTGGGGTTGGAGTTCGCACTTCCCGGCCTCGATACTCGCCGGAGCAGTGCGCGCGCTTGACATGTACATGGAGCTGCTGAAGCGCCTCAGAGGCACAGCCGATCAGCACGCTGCGGAGTTCAAGTCGGAGGGGTTTTCAAATCTTTTCCGGACACTTCAGCTCGAGCTTGACAATGAGTACTTCGAGACCGTGAGGCGGCATCTGAAGCAGCTCCGGTTCAAGAACGGAGTCACCATGAGCGCCGAGCTCGGGGGTGGGAACGTTGGCGTACACTACGTCCTGCGCTCACCCGGGAGCCGCCGACCGGCCTGGCGAGAGCGGCTCGGACTGGGCCCCAAGAATGCCTACTCGTTCTCGATCCCCCCGCGTGATGAGGCAGGTGCCCAGGCGGTGGGCGAGCTGGAGGCTCGCGGTCTGAACCTGGTGGCCAACGCGGCCGCGCAGTCAGCAGACCACATAAGGAGCTTCTTCGCGATGCTCCGGCTGGAGCTGGGCTTCTACGTAGGGTGCCTAAATCTCCGAGATCGCCTGGTGGCAAAAGGCGAGACTTTTTGTGTCCCTCGTCCGCTCAGCTGGGATCCACCAAGCCTCTCCTTTATGGAGCTGGGAGACATATGCCTGTCGCTGCGGCTCGAGCAGCCGGTGGTGGGCAACAGTGCGTACGCCGACGGGAAGCCGCTAGTGGTGATAACCGGCCCCAACTCCGGCGGAAAGTCAACCTTTCTACGCAGCGTCGGGCTGGCTCAACTCATGATGCAAGCAGGAATGTTCGTAATGGCGCAGTCCTTCGATGCGGGGGTCGCCAAGGGAATCTTCACACACTTCATTCGAGAGGAAGACCCGTCTATGACCAGTGGACGCCTTGACGAAGAGCTGAGCAGGATGGGCCGAATCGCTGACGAGGTATCTCCAAGGTCGTTGTTGCTCTTCAACGAATCATTCGCCGGCACCAATGAGCGAGAGGGTTCAGAAATCGGACGGCAGGTCGTAAGAGCGCTGCTCGAATCGGGTTCAAAGGTCGTATATGTCACCCATCTATACGACTTGGCGGAAAGCCTGCGACTCGAACACCCCGATACGGCCCTGTTCATGCGGGCGGAGCGCAGCGAAGACGGGCGGCGCACCTACAAGCTCGTGAAGGCCGATCCCCTACCCACCAGTAACGGGGAGGATCTCTATTACCGGATTTTCCAAACACGTTGACACCGTCGGCTGCGGCGAATTCGGCGCCAGGGGGAAGCTGCGGGGTCTTGGCGAGTGCAGATAGCCGCCCTCGATGGGGTGGCGCAGGGACGTCCAAGGGGCCCCGCCTGCCATGATCACCTGAAGCTCTGCGGACCACCACCTCACACCGCTCACCGCCTGCACGAGTCATGAACAGATGACCCGGCGCTCCGTCCAATCCGGGCACGTCACAGCCGGCGTATCAGCGATCTACCCGAGGACCGCGACAAGCTCCCGGGAAGAAAGCAAGAGCAAGGCTGGCGGCGTTCTTTGCCATCAGCCTCAACCCAGCTGGAACGATTGGAAGCGGGCCTATTGAGAGGACCGCAGGACATGCTTCGGGATTGTCAATCGCTCAATTGACCATCGCCGCAGTCTCCCGGAGTAGGGCCGGGAAAGGGCCAAGGGCCGTCGGCCGGTTCACCCGAAAGAGAGAATTTCCTCGGGCTCGAACCGGACTCGACCAGATCCGGCCCGACCCAAGGTGATCCCTTCCGGCGTTGACGTCGGAAACGGCGGCGCCCAAATGCGCACAGCAGGATTCGACGTACGACTGCTCCCCGGGGACCCAACTGCCCGCAGCCGTCACCTTCACCTCGGCACAGGTCACGCCCTTGGAAATGATCCGCCCGTCGTTCGGCGCAATCGGCCGCAATAGCCCTATTCGATGACGGCGATGACCGCCTCTTGCTTCACAGTCGCCTGTGCCCCTGCAATGATTCGGATGAGACCCGCCGTCGGAGCTTGTACCTCCGCGGAGACCTTGTCCACCTGCACCTCGGCAATGAGCTGGCCGGCCTTGACGGATTCGCCGTCGGCAACGAACCATGTGGCCACCAGTCCCTCGGCAGCCTGATCGCTGGAAAGCACCGGAAAACGGACTTCGTTACTCACCCCATCAACTTTCGAACCGCCGCCGCAATACGTGTCTTGGTGGGCAAGACGGCGTACTCGAGCGGACGTGAGTAAGGAATTGGCACGTCAGGCACGGCAACTCGCATGAAGGGCACCTTGAGCAAGCGCGGATCGGTCTCGGCCACTATTGCGGCCAGCTCACCTGAGAGTCCGAAGGACTGGTAATCTTCGTCGACAACGAGCAGCCGCCCGGTCTTCGCCACCGAGGAGAGGATGGTCGCGCGATCGAGAGGGACCAGGGTGCGCAAGTCGATAACTTCGCACTCGATGCCCTCTGCAGACAGTTCCTCCGCAATATCGAGGGAATGATGCACGGAGAGCGAGAGGGTGGCGATGGTGACGTCGTTGCCCTGGCGGACTACCGCAGCCGATCCTATCGGCACCTCATAAGCCTCCTCGGGCACAGGCGCCAGGGCCCGCGGGTTGGGAGCCATCCAAGGCAAGCCCATTATCCCCTTGTGGAACATATAGACCACGGGATTGTCGTCCCGGATCGCCGCGATCATCAGGCCTTTGGCGTCCACAGGGTTGGAGGGCACCACCACCTTCATCCCGGGAAGGTGGGCAAAGGTCCCCCAAAGGCACTGGGAATGCTGGGCTCCATCGGAGTACCCACCTCCCACCGCAGTCATCAGGACAACGGGAACTTTCACATTCCCCCCCGACTCGAAGTGAATTTTTGCCATGTGGTTATAGATCTGGTCCATCGCCACACCGAAGAAGTCGACGAACATCAGCTCCACGATGGGCCTCATTCCTTCGGTGGCCGCTCCTGTAGCCAGCCCGATAAAGGCGGTCTCGGAAATGGGTGTGTCCATAACCCTGGATGGCCCAAAGCGTTCGAGCAGACCGGTAGTGGAGGAGAAAATGCCCCCATACGCGCCAACATCCTCTCCCAGAACAAAGACAGAGGGATCGCGCTCCATCTCCTGGGCGATTCCCTCCACCATCGCCTTCGAGGTGGTGAGTCGCCTAGTGGCAGGCGACGCCTCTTTCTCGGTAACTGTCATTTCGATTTCCTCCTGAACTCGGTGTTAGGCGAAGACGTAGCGGAGAGCATCGGCCGCGTCGGGCAAAGGTGATGCTTTCGCAAAGGACAAGGCCGCCTCGACCTCGGCAGCGGACTCCTCCTTAATGGCCTCGGCCTGGGCGGAGTCAAGAAATCCCTCACTTATCAGCTGCGCCTCGTAAGCCGGCAGTGGATCGTGAGCCCTCGCCGCATCCAGGTCATCCCGGTATGCCTGGGCATCCCCCTCAAAGTGTCCCCAGAGTCGAACAGTGTGAATCTCGAGCAGCGAGGGTCCCTCGCCAGAGCGGGCACGGTCTATCGCCGTCTTGGCCGAGCGCCAGATCGCCTCGACATTGTTGTCCTCGATCCGCTCTCCGGGAATTCCATAGGCGGCGGCCCGCTCGGCATTTGACGCGATGGCGGTCGAGGCGTGCCTAGGCACCGATATGGCCCAGTCATTGTCCTCGACCACGAAGACGACCGGCAGCTTCCAAAGTGCGGCCAGGTTGAGCGACTCGTGGAAAGCTCCCTGGTTCGCTGCACCCTCTCCCGTCACCGCCACGATGACGTTGGGGGTCTTCTTCCACTTGAAGGCGAACGCTTGCCCTAGTGCCGGCGGGTATCCCTCTGCGATGATCCCCGAGCATGAGAAGTGGCTCGCCGGGTCAAAAAGATGCATGTGCCCGCCTCGCCCTTTGCCAAGCCCGGTCTCCCGGCCGAATATCTCCGCCGCCAGCGCCTTGAGGCTCACTCCGTGGGCAATTGCCAGGTGGTGCGGACGGTGGGTGGCGGTTATGCCATCGCCGGGGCTGAGATTGGCACATATCCCAGCCGCCACAGGCTCCTGGCCGGCGGAAAGGTGCATCTCGCCTGGTATCAGCCCAGCCCCGATATCCCAGGCAGGCTTCTTGTCGGCATGATAATCGCGCAGTATCGCCTCTTCGAAACTGCGGATCAGAACCATCGTCCTATAGAGCTCGATTTTGATCTTCTGGTCCATACGGCACCTCCGCCCCCCTTGATGGAATGTGGCCGATGCTATATACCTATAGCTCCTCCAGTCAATGACCTGGCGTCCATTTAATATCGGTACGCACGCGCCGGACCTGGGCCATTCGAGCAGGTACGCCGCCTTGCGTAGCTGCTACAGCATCGACCGGCCAGACCTTGGCGTTCGAAACGCTATTCTCGATCGAGCCGGCACAGCAACCACCCTGAAAGTTCCCGCCTTGCAGATCGGCGGCACACCGGTCCACTCCCCAACGCGGCGCACAAAAAGCGAGTTCAGGGTTACGAATTCCTTCGCTTCATCGACGCCGAATAGCCTTAGCTGGCCATACCGCCCCGGCTCGACTCGAACACACGCCGGTGTGGCGATCCGCAGCACGCTCCGTCTGGGAGGCACATCTCATCGCCGACATGAACGAGCTAGCCCGTATCCGGCTAACCGTCGGAACGCCGACGTGCTGGGGCGATGGTTGCGGCAGGGACCGCCCTTGCGGGCGGCACCCGCACAGATCCCAGCGTGCGGAACTACCGTCTAACTGACGGCTCTCTTGAGTAGAGCCACCAACCGCTTCTTGTCCGCGACAGTAAGGTTGGACACGGCATACGCAGTCGGCCAGAAGTTCCCCTCGTCAAGGTTCGCGGCTTCCTGAAATCCAATTGTGGCGTATCGCACCTTGAACTTGGCGGCGCTCTGGAAGAATACGACTACCCTGCCGTCGCCGTTGGTATAAGCGGGCATTCCATACCACGTCTTCGCCCCCAGGGAAGTATGCTTCTTGACCAGGTCATGGAGCGTTTCGGCCAACTCTTTGTCTTTACCCGACATATCAGCAATAGCAGCAAGACATGCAGCTTCCATATTTCCATACCACGTCTTCGCCCCCAGGGAAGTATGCTTCTTGACCAGGTCATGGAGCGTTTCGGCCAACTCTTTGTCTTTACCCGACATATCAGCAATAGCAGCAAGACATGCAGCTTCCATATCCGCACCCGCCTTTGCTGCCTTTGCTTCGGAGGCTGCTGCCCTCATCGCGGCTCGCTCCTCTTTACTGAATGCGCCGCTCATCGACTTCTCCGTTCCATGTATTTGCCCGTTCTCTCGCGGAGACTGGCCCGCCACGGGCCAGCGCCTCGACCTCTCCGCCAAAGCGTTCGCCGTGCCCGAAGCTCTCATGCGGCCCGCCACTTGATGGGGCGCAATCGATCCGCATGCTCCCCACCGCTAATCCACAGATTCGTGGCTCGACCAACGCATAGGCTCGCGGGCCCGGGGTTGGGTCATTGGCGTCGTAGTTGCAGGACCGTTCAGGTGTCCGGAAAGACCAGGCAACAATTATGCCACCCGGATATCGTCAATCTCGATAATCGAAGAAGACCCGGCTCTTAGCTGGGCCCTAACCGCGACACCGCCGGTAGGACTCGAACCTACGACCTGCTGCTTAGAAGGCAGCTCTGAGCGAAGATTGCCAAGGGTCCCCGAACACATTTCGCCAGTTCAGCGCTTATATATCACCAAGGTTGCGGCGTCCCAAAAGAGGTCTTGGAGCAAAAATGTTGGTCAAAATGTTGGTCGGCGATTCGAGCGCCGCCCGCTGAGCACCCCTGCACGCCGGTCGGCGGTGACCTCCGCCACGCCGGGGCTGCCTGCAAGATTGCCAGCCGGACTACGGCTTGGAAGCTCGGTCGTGAGGGGCCGGCGATATTCTTCAGGCGCTTGCTCTCGCCTTCGGGCTCCTTCAGGCGCTTGGCATTCTCTGCCCTAGCTCGGCCGCCGGTGTTCTTGGCGAGCCGCCACGTACTCTCGGTGATCCGAGAAGAAGCGTCCCCCTCGGCGACGGTTGCTCCCTTGCTCAGCATCTCGTCGCCAACAGCTGAGCTATCCGACCACCTGTCAGGGTATCGCGACAGGGATCTCAACGTCGGAAACCTCCATTTCCATTCTGGAGGCTCGGACCTAAATTTCAGTCGGACCAGCTTTGGTGGGCCCGGTCAGGGCCGCAGCCTCCGCCGGCGGGGGTGACCCACTGCTCATCAGTTGGCCTTCCGGCGTACGGAGAGCCGCTACAGCTGCTCCTCATGGCGCCGCCAACCCCTCGCCCGCCCGTGGGCCGGGCGAGCCAACGCGCAATCTCCCGGGCACTCCATTTGGGAATGGCTTAATATGCGATTGGGCCGGGACTGGATCGCAACCGCGTCCACCCCGGCCCAATCGCTCGTCAGCCGGCTGTCTCCACGGTGTCGACGCCAGTGGTCGAGTTGACCCCAGTGGTCGAGCCCACCTGGACGTTCGGTCCGGACTGCACGTTGAGGTTCGCGCCGCCGGGGGCGTCAACGCCGCCGCCTGGGCCCTCTGATGCCGTTGGGGCCGCCACCACCGAACTAACCGGCGCCGAGGCGGGAATGCTCGCGGCCCATGCCGCGCTGCCTCCTGCCAGGGGTGCCGCTATCAGAGCAGCACCGGTCACCCAATGTCTAAGTCTCATAACTGCCTCCTCGTTTCATCGATTGCCGACTTATCTCGGCAACAAATAACTAACGGAGGCGTATGTCGAACTGGTGTCGAGGAGGTCAGAGCCGACTGTGTCTTGATTCCTCGAGGTTCAGCCTGGCGTCGGGCAGCGTGACCCGGACTAGCGTCCCGCCGCGATCCGAGGCTCCAATGGAGAGGTCTCCTCCGTTTGCCTGGCAGAGCCGCGTGACAATGGCCAAGCCAAGGCCAGATCCCCGTCTTGCGCCATCTACTGGAGCTGCACCGCGGACGAACGGCTCGATGGCCTGCTGGGTCGAGATGCCGACGATTCCCCCTCCCTCGTCGTCAACCTCGAGAGTCACCCAGCCCCACGCCCGACCGCCGCGAATGAACACCGTCGAACTAGGAGGCGAGTACCTGACCGCGTTGTCGAGCAGATTGGCGGCGATCTGCACCAACTCATCCTCGTCGCAGCGCGCCACTGCCTCTGGGCTGATCTCGTCGCTGATGGTGACCTCCGGGAAGGCAGCACGCATGCGCTCTAGCAGGCCCGCCAGCGCAGGCCCGATGGCCACCGGGCCGGGATTGCGCGCCGAGGCTTCGACCTCGCCGCGGGCGATGTTGAGCAGGCTGGCGCTGAGCCGGCCGAGCCGGTCGGTCTCGGCGATGGCCGCCGCCACAGCCGCGCGGATCTCCGCCTCGCTCCGCTTTTCCTTCGTGGCCAATTCGAGCTCGGCCCTGAGGATGGCGAGCGGAGTCCTCAGTTCATGGCCAGCCGCGGCGATGAACTCCTGCTGGGAGCGCTGAGAATCCCGAAGGGCACGCAGGAGCTCGTTGAAGGTGTCACCCAGCCTGCCGACCTCGTCCCTGGCGCTGGTCACCGAGACCTGCCCGTAGTTGCGCTTTTCCACCATCGCCTCGACTTCAGCACGCATCCGGCCGATAGGCCGGAGGGCGCCCGAGGCGAGCGCGAACGAGCCCAGCGCCGTAAGCGCCACCACGCCCAAGTCGGCCAGAGCAAGGGCGAGCGCGGTCGAGTGGACCTCGCGGCTAATGGCCGCTTGGCTCATCGCCGCAATCAAGTAGTCGCCCGGGATTGCGCTCGATTTCAACGCCACCACCATGAACGGCTCGCGCTCCCCGCCGAGGTGCAGGTAACCCTGGTAGGCGCTGGAACCCAGGCCGGTGAGGCTGGACAGCGGTAGGAGCGGGCGGCTCTCGCCCGAAGTGGCGACCACTTGACCGCGGCTCGAAACCAGCTGGACCACCGACAGGGGTGCGCGTGGAGCGCTGACGGTGATGGGCAGGCCCGCCACCTGAACCTGAGTGACGCCCTGGCCGCCCGTGTCCGCGTTCACCTGCAAATTCGGCGCGGAAGAGATGGACGCGTCGGTGACGGCCAGGTGCGCCTGCAGGGTGTCAAAGCCGGAGCGATAGAGGCCGTCGCGGATCTGAACCAAGAGCAGCAGGGATGCCGCTGCGCTCACGACGGCGGCGATGAGCGAGAAGAGCAGCGTCAGTTTCAGGCGGAGTGGCATCGTCTCCGCCTAAGCCCGGATCCGGTAGCCGAACCCTCGCACCGTCTCGATGTTGCTTGCCCACGCTGGCTCGTCCAATTTGATCCTCAAGTACCGAACTGTCTGCTCTACGACGTTGGATACTTCGTCGGAATCGACGCCCCACAGGCGGTCGAGGATCTGCTCACGGGAAAGCACCAGTCCCTTGTTGCGCATGAGCAACTCAAGGAGGCGAAACTCGCGCGGCGTGAGCTGCACGTCCAACAGCTCGCCGTCACGCCAGATCTCTCTGGACGCGGGATCGAGGCGGAGCCTTCCCGCCTCCAGAACGGCGGGCCGCTCGGGCTGCCCGCGGCGGATCAGTGCGCGGAGACGGGCCGAGAGCTCAGCCAGGGAAAAAGGCTTGATCAGGTAGTCGTCGGCCCCGACATCCAGACCTCGGACTCGGTCCGAGACGCCGGTACGTGCCGTAGCCATGATTATCGGGGTCCACACCTCGGCAGCCCGGAGCCGGCTGCAAAGGTCGAATCCGTCCATGTCGCTCAGCATCACGTCCAGCACTACCGCATCGTAACTGCCCACCTTGGCTTCGAAGAGCGCAGTCTTTCCATCGGTGGCCAAATCAACGCAGAAGCCATCCTCGACGAGCGAGGTTTCCACCAACTTGCCGAGTACGGGGTCATCCTCGACTAGCAAGATCCGCACAGAAGTGCAACCTATGGACCAATTATGTAAATCCGATGAGATCCCGCTGCAAAAAGGCGGGGCTACGGAACGAAGGTCTTGGGATCCCCTTGCGGCGCGGTGTGCAACTACCGGAAAGGGGGATGATTCCCGACACCTCCTCCTTCAGCTCTGGGCCGCCTTGCAAACACAGGCCCGTCCAAGAGCGCGCGGTGACTCTAAGGGAACCACCTCTTCACGCTGCTCGGACGGGCCTACGGCCGCACCCAGACGACCTACGACCTATTCCGCCTCCGTCTCTGAGTGTCCTCATCCTCCG
>JAJYNL010000026.1 GCA_021786375.1 Actinomycetes bacterium | reverse complement strand
CCTCCTCCAGCACTTCTCCCAGCTCCCGCTCGGACGCGAACAGGTCGTCTATTTCGGCGCAGATACGCTCGATCGGTGACATTCATATGGACACGGGTGTGGGTTCCTTTCTTTGCTTGCAAGGCATTAAGAGGAATCCACACCCGTCGTCTATTTACACCGCAGGCTGGCAACAGCTGGACGCCACCGTACCGCCAGGTAGGCTCGCAGAGAGCCCGCTTGGCTTTCAACGCCTTGGGCAGAGAGCACATCTTTGACGATGGATACCACCGGCCGGCGAAACCAGGGACGGCCAGTACTAGGCGGCCATGTCCGCAGGCTGGCGGACGCCCGGATCCACAGTTCGCGGCTCTTGGACCAGTGTGCTTCCCTTTTTCGGGACGATTATGCAAAAAGTGGAAGCCTTGTGACCGCTGTAACAATGGTACCTGGTCAAGCATGACCTTTTGCCCTAAGATCGCGCCCCATCCCTCCTTCATAGTTTGGTCATGACAAAACGAATCGTGATCCTGGGCGCGGGTACTGGCGGGACGCTGACGGCGAACCGCTTCGCGCGCCACGCCGAGGAGGCGGGGCTGGAGATAATCGTCATCGACAAGGATGATGATCACGTCTACCAGCCAGGCCTCCTCTTCGTCCCCTTCGGGATGGCCGAGGCCGAGCACCTCGTGAAGAGCCGCCGCCGGCAATTGCACCGCGGCGTCGACTATATCGAGGCCGGAATCGACCACGTCGAAGTGGACGAGAACCAGGTCGTCCTCGAGGACGGCACCAACGTTCCCTACGACCTGCTGGTGGTGGCGAGCGGTGCCACCCTCCGCCCGGAGGAGACCGAGGGCCTGATGGGGCCGGGGTGGGGGCGCGATGTCTTCACCTTCTATGACATGGAGGGTTCCATCGGCTTGCAGAAGGCGTTGGCGGCCATGGACCACGGGCGCCTGGTGCTGAACGTGATCGACATGCCGATCAAGTGCCCGGTCGCACCTTTGGAGTTCACTTTCCTGGCCGATGCCTACTTCCAAGGAAGGGGACTAAGGGACGATATCGAGATCGTCTACGCCACCCCGCTGGACGGTGCCTTCACCAAGCCCGAGGCTTCCAAGCACCTCTCCCACATGCTCGATGACCGGCACATCAACCTGGTGACCAACTTCAACACCGGCGAGGTGGACGAGGAGGCCAAGAAGCTCATCAGCTACGACGGTCAGGAACTCAGCTACGACCTGCTGGTGACCATCCCGCTGCATGGCGGGGCGAACTTCGTGGGCATGAGCCCCAAGCTCGGGGACGAGCTCGACTTCATCCCCACCGATCCCTACACCCTGCAATCCAAGGTGGCCGACAACATCTTCGTGATCGGAGACGCCGCCGGCCTGTCCGCTTCCAAGGCTGGATCGGTCGCCCATTTCGAGGGCGAGGTACTGGTACCGAACATCCTGGCCTGGCTGGCGGGCAAACCCATGCCCGAGAGCTTCGACGGCCACGCCAACTGCTTCATCGAGACCGGGCATCACAAAGCCTTGCTGATCGACTTCAACTATGAGACCGAGCCGCTGGAAGGACACTTCCCCGGCCCCTTCGGCCTGCCGCTGCTGAAGGACTCTTATCTGAACCACATGGGCAAGCTGGCCTTCCAGCAGCTCTACTGGCACCTACTGCTTCCAGGGCACGACATCCCCATGGTCAAGGCGCAAATGCCCAGGGCCGGCAAGCGCAACCTGGAAGTCAAGCACGTAAAGACCGGCGAGTAGTCCGGCAACAGGAGGAGAGATGAGCACAATCACGCTGGCCGGCAAGGATATTGCCAGGACTGACGACGGGTTCTTCGAGGACCCCTCCCAGTGGACCGAGGACATGGTCCCCGATCTGGCCAAGTCCGAGGGAATCGAGCAGCTGGCGGATCGCCACTGGGTGGTCATCCGCTTCATGCGCTCCGAGTACCTCACAAAGGGCGCGGGGCCTAGCGTTCGCGCACTGGGCAAGTCCTCGGGCGTACCCATAAAGGAGCTCTACCAGCTCTTCCCCAAGGGCCCGGCGAAGCAGGCGGCCAAGATCGCCGGCATCCCCAAGCCAATCGGCTGCATCTGAACTGAAAGTGGGCAGGAAATGCCAGGCATCGAAAAGGTCTCGATCGTCATCTCCAAGGGATCGCTCGAGGGTATCTACCCCGGGCTGATCATGGCCAACGGAGCCCGGGCCGAAGGGATCGAAGCCAACCTCTTCTTCACCTTCTTCGGGCTCGACGCCATCCATCGCAAGCGCCACGAGCACATCAAGCTGGCCACGGTGGGCAACCCCGCCCTGCACATGGCCACCTGGCTCGGTGGCTTCCCGGGGATCTCGTCGGTGATGACGCATTACATCGAATCAAAGATGGACGGGATCGACATCCCTTCGATTCCCGAGTTCATCGAGATGATAGCGGACACCGGCACGGGGCTGTACGCCTGCAAGGCGACGGTTGACCTTTTCGGGATGTCCAAGGACGACTTCGTAGACCAGGTCCAGGACATAATCACCGTCGGCGAATTCTACGAGATCGCCGCCGGCGGTCAGATCATTTTCACCTGACAGGGCCCCATCCCCCCCCAGGGGCCCTCACGCTCGACGGCCGGTCCACAGCGATCCCCCTAGGAGACGCTGATGGGCCAGCCGTCGAATTCCTTAACCTCCCGGCCGCGCTGGGTTGCCCACTGACGATAGCTCTCCAGCCAGTCGCGGTGGTAGGCACCCAGTGTCTCGGTGACCTTGGCCTTCTCGATACCGGTTATCTCGGGGTAGCGCCCGACGATCGCCTCCAGCACCCGGTAGGTCACGCGGCAGTCCTCGAGGGCGTCGTGGTAGTTGCCGGCCGGTACTCCGTAGACCTCGGCAAGGCGCTCGAGCGTCCTCTTGCCCGAGCGGAATCGGTCATAGTGACGGTCCAGGACCAGTGCGTCGAGGACGGGAGCGGCAAAGCCCAGCTCGGACAAGCCAACTCCGTAGGCCTCCCGGCAGCGGGCGTCCACGATGGTCAGGTCGAAGCCGACGTTCATGCCCACCACGTACCAGCCCTCCCGGGTGGCGCGCAGGAGTGCATCGGTGATCGTGCCCAGCGCATCCTCCAAGCCCATGCCGAAGCTGCGAGCAATCCGGGTGGTTATCCCGTGGATGGCGGCCGCCTCTCCCGGCACCTCCACCCCGGGGTCGACGATGGCGTAGGACTCGAGCACGCAACTGCCCGACGCCATGGCCATGAGCGCATAGGAGACCGGCCGGTCGCTGGCAACGTCCACCCCGGTGGTCTCCAGGTCGAAGACCAAAAAGACGTTGGATTCGAACCAGTTGCCGCTCATCGCGCCCGTCGCTTTCCTCTGCAGGGGATACATCACTTCTACCAGTCCGGGCCACCTCTCACTCGCCTTGGAACACCTGGAGGGCCACTACCTGCGTAGCACACGACTGCGACGCCGGGACACCCAGACCTCGGACGCCTGCAATAATTGAGCCCTAAGGAGGTTTCATGCAGCTGCAAGTGGTTAATTCTCCGGCCAAGCTCGGCTTCGACGTGAGGCGGCTCGGGCGCATAGCGGAGTATTTCCAGGCCTTCGTCGACGACGGGCGCCTACCCGGCTGGCTGGTGCACGTGGCCCGCGAGGGAGAAAGCGCCTTCCTGGCATCCTCGGGGTTCCGGGACGTCGAGGCAGCCCTGCCGGTTGAGAACGACACGGTCTTTCGCATCTATTCGATGACCAAACCGATCACATCGGTGGCAGCGATGATCCTTTACGAGCGCGGAGCCATCAGGCTGAACGACCCGGTCTCGGACTACATCCCCGCCTTTGCCGAGGCACGTGTCTTTGCCAAGGGCTCATCCGAGGCGCCGTTAACGGTCGGTCTGAACGAGCCGATGCGGATCTGGCACCTCTTCACGCATACGGCCGGTCTCACCTACGGCTTCATGTACGCCCACCCCACCGACGCCATCTACCGCAAGCGGGGCTTCGAGTGGGGCCAGCCACCGGGGATGGACCTGGCGGAATCCTGCGCACAGTGGGCCTCGATGCCGCTCGCCTTCCAGCCGGGAAGCTCCTGGAGCTATTCGGTGGCCACCGACGTGCTGGGGCGGGTGGTCGAGGTCGCCTCGGGGATGAGCCTGGACGAATTCTTCCGCACGGAGATCTTCGAGCCCCTGGGCATGACCGACACGGCGTTCTGGGCGGACGAGGCCCGCCAGGGGCGCATGGCCGCGCTCTACATCCCCGGCCCCGGGGAGGGCAGGAGGGCCGTGCGCTTCGACGCCTTCGGCAATGCCGCCCTTGCCCGGCCTTCGACGCTCTCGGGGGGAGGCGGCCTGGTCTCCACGGCGGCGGACTACTTCCGTTTCATCACCATGCTCCTCAACCAGGGCGAGCTGGAGGGCAACAGGATCCTCGGGCGCAAGACGGTGGAGCTGATGGCCACCAACCACCTGCCCGGGAACCTGGACATCGAGA
This sequence comes from Actinomycetes bacterium, assembly GCA_021786375.1. Taxonomy (GTDB): domain Bacteria; phylum Actinomycetota; class Acidimicrobiia; order Acidimicrobiales; family Acidimicrobiaceae; genus Acidithrix. The sequence goes on along the minus strand of JAJYNL010000026.1, from coordinate 20,791 downwards.
GCTTCGGCCGGCCCGTCTTCGCCGAGTCCTCCGACCGCGGGATCGGCTTCGGGCTGGGATTCTCGGTGGTCATCGACAAGGCCGCCGCCAAGACCCCCCAGAGCCAGGGAACCTTCGCCTGGGGCGGAGCCGCCAGCACCACTTTCTGGATCGATCCGGCCGAGGGGCTCACGGTCGAGTTCTTCACCCAGCTGCTCCCCTCCTCGACCTACGTCATAGCCGACCGCCTGGCGCCACTCGTCTATCAGGCACTTCTATAAGGCACCGAAGCCCGGAAAGAACACTGCGGGACGAGAACAAGGAGGACAATTGACCTACGAGGAGGCCTTGGCCGCGGTAACCGGCCCCGGAGGACCATACGAAATTGTGAGCGCACAGGTTCGCGGTGTGGAGATGCGGGTCTTCAAGGCCACGCCACCCAGCCTGCCCGCGGTGTTCGAGGCCGTCCGCGCCTTCGGGAATAAGCCGTTCATGCTCTACGAAGGGGAAGTGTGGACCTTTGCGCGCCTGTTCGAGCTGGCCGACCGTCTGGGAGCCACGCTGCAGCAAACCTACGGCGTGAAAAAGGGCGACCGCGTGGCGATCGCCATGCGCAACCTCCCCGAGTGGGTTGCCTCCTATATCGCCACCCTCACGGTCGGCGCCATAGCCACACCGCTAAACGCCTGGTGGCAGACCGACGAGCTTCGCTACGCACTCCAGGACTGCGGGGCGAAGGTGGCCATCGCCGACCCTGAGCGAACCGAACGCTCGGTAGCCCCGGCAAGTGAGCTGGGCGTGCCGGTCATCGCAGTGCGAGCCGGGGGTAAGGTGCCCTCCGGCGCGGTGGCGCTGGAGGAGGTACTGGCCCAGGGCAGGCCTGATCCAGTGGCACTGGGCCCGGACGACCCGGCCACCATCCTCTACACCTCGGGAACCACCGGCGCCCCCAAGGGTGCGCTCTCCGACCACCGCGCCATCCTCTCGGCGCTCCTGGCCAACGCGGCACGCTCGGCCGTCAGCGCCCTGCGCTTCCCGCCCGAAGGCGGCCAGGTGCCGGAATTCGCCTTCATCCTCGCCGTCCCCCTCTTCCACGTAACCGGCTGCGTGCCTGTGCTTCTCTCCGCGCTTGCCACCGGCTCCAAACTGGTGCTGATGCGCCGATGGAATCCCGAGGAAGCGCTCGAGATCATCGAGAGGGAGAGAATCACCCACTTCGTCGGAGTGCCCACCATGAGCTGGGACATGCTCGAGGCCCCCGGCTTCGCCAGCCGCGACCTGTCCTCGCTCATCAGCATGGGAGGCGGGGGCGCATCGGTTCCGCCCGAACTCATCAAGCGGATAGCCACCGGCCTGCAAAAAGGACGTCCCGGTTTCGGCTACGGTCTGACCGAGACCAACTCCTACGGCCCCCAGATAGAGGGGACCGACGCCATTGCCAAGCCCACTTCGGCCGGCAGGCCCCTGCCCATCATGGAGGTCGCGGTGCTGGATCCGATGGGCGAGCCGGTACCGACCGGCGAGCGCGGGGAGATTTGCCTCAGCGGGCCCAACGTCATCACCGAATACTGGAACAAGCCCGATGCCACCGCCAAGGCCTTCTTCGGGAAGTGGCTGCGCACCGGAGACATCGGCCATCTCGACGAGGACGGCTTCGTCTACATCGACGACCGTATCAAGGATATGGTCATCCGCGGAGGCGAGAACGTCTACTGCGCGGAGGTGGAGGCGGCCATCTACGAGCACCCGGCGGTGCACGAGGCGGCGGTTTTCGGACTCCCCGACCCGCGCCTGGGCGAGGCGGTCGCCGCCGCGGTCTATCCCCAGCCGGGCAAAGGGCTAAGCGCGGAGGAGCTGCGCTCGTTCCTCTCAGGGCGAATCGCATCCTTCAAGGTTCCCAGTGAGATCTTCATCCTGGAGGAGCCGTTGCCCCGAGGCGCTACCGGCAAGATCGTCAAGCGCGACCTGCGGGATCAATACCAGAAGGCGAGGCGGACCTAGCTGGGCCGGGCCACCCCTCGGTAAAGGTATCCCCATGGCTTTGGGTGGAGGGCGGCCGCCTCCTCGAGCTCGAGAATTTCGAAGCCGGCCCGGACCAGCATTGCCCGAGGGTCCCGGGAGAGGTTGCACCCGCCCGCCACCACCCTCTCGATGGGGTCGAGGCGCCGCTGCCAAGCCGCCACTCGCGGCTCCGGCGAAAGACCGTGCTCCAGGAAGTACAGGAGTCCACCCGGCCGCAGCACCCGCGCGATCTCGGCGAGCGCCACCCCCGGGTCGTCGACGCTGCAGAGGCAGAAGGTGGCCACCGCGGAGTCGAAGCTCCCGGAGTCCAGGGGCATGGACTCGGCCACCGCCTGATGCACCGTAACCGGGAAGGGGGCGCGCAAAGAGGCGGCCACCGAGGATCGTACCGCCCGGGCGGATGGATCCACCCCGGCGACCGATTCCACCGCGGCCGGGTAATGGGAAAGGTTCTCCCCGGAGCCGAAGCCGATCTCCACCACCCTCCCGCGCACCCCGGCCAGCGCACGCATCCGCCAAGGAGCGAACGAGGGCTGCGAGCAGGCCAGCCGTATGAGGCTCGGCAGTACCAGCTCCTCGTAGGCCGTCAAGAGGGCGCCGGATGCGCCGCTTCGCCCGGCTTTCCGGATCATCGCCGGGGCTCGGGCCATTGGCCCGCCAACGCCGCGAATGTCTCGCGGTCGACGTAGCGCCCGTGCAGGCGGATCGCGCCGCGTGCGATCCCCTCCGAGGACAGGCCCATGCGCATGCACACCGCACGCGAGCGCTGGTTGTCCACCGCAACGCACACTTCGATGCGCGCCAAGCCCAGCTGGGAGAATCCCCAGGAAACCACCGCGGATGCCGCCGCGGTCATATGCCCGCGGCCGGTAAAGGCCGCACCCAGGTAGTAGCCGAGCTCAGCGGAGTTGTTCTCCTGATCGATGTCCAGGGAGACGAGTCCGGCCAGGCTCTCCCCCTCCCACACCCCCACGGTATAGGCCTGCCCCTCGGCCATGCGATGCACGGCGTCGCGCAGAAAGACACGCTCGTCCTCCACCGACTTCACCAGTCTGACCCAGGGAAGGTAGGGGGAGAGTTGCCGGGCGGAACCCACGATCAGCGCGTACAGGTCATCGGCGTCCACCGGCAGGAGCAGGCCCAGCCAAAGGCCGCCCCCGATTGCCGTCTTGCGCAACTCCACCGATCCTCCCCATAAATCACTCCTGCCCGAATAGGCTATGACAAAGATGGAAGCGATAGACGATCGGGAACCGGCCATGCCCGGCGACGCCCGGACTCCCTCCAAGCACCGGCGGCCACATCCCTCCGTTGCATTCATCAGACTGGCCAGGCCGAAGCAATGGCTGAAAAACGCCCTGGTCTTTTCCTCGACCGCGGCCGCCGGCAAGCTCTTCGTCCCCCACTACCTGCTCCCCACCATCGCGGCGGCGGCGATCTTCTCACTGGCGGCCTCCGGCCTCTACATGGTCAACGACGCCCGCGACGCCGAGAGCGACCGCCATCACCCGACCAAGCGCCTCCGCCCGGTGGCAGCGGGGTGGATCTCACCGCGTGCGGCGACGCTGGCCGGCCTCTCGCTGGTGATCATAGGCTTCGCCCTCGGACTCCTGCTCGACGCGCAGTTCGCCATGGCACTCGGGGCTTACGTCCTGCTCACCCTTGGCTACAGCCTGGGACTGAAAAACCAGCCGGTCATCGACATCAGCATCGTTGCCCTGGGCTTCCTGCTCCGCGCCATCGCCGGCGCGCTGGCAACCGGCCTCCCGATCTCGGTATGGTTCCTCACCGTGGCAGCTTTCGGCTCCCTCTTCATGGTCTCGGGCAAGCGATACGGCGAGGCCAAGGAGGCCGGCCACCTGGCCGCCGAGCATCGCGCGGTGCTCGGTACCTACTCCCCCGCCTTCCTCAACTACGTACGCTCCCTCTCCTCGGCGGTGGCCATCGCCGGGTACGGCCTCTGGGCGTTCGAGGGCTTCCGCCTCACCAGTGGCTACATCTACGTGCAGCTCTCCACCGTCCCGTTCGTCGTGGCCATCCTGCTCTACGCGCTTCAGGCCGATCTGGGCAACGCCGGGACTCCGGAGGACGTGATCCTGCACAACCGGCCCATCCAGGTGGTCGGTACGATCTGGGCACTGTTGATCCTGATCGGGCTGTACCTGCCGCATCTTGGCCGCTAGCGGAGCTCGCCATCCGCCCGAGCCTCTCCGGGTTAGGCTCCATTTACATATCTTGATCAGAGGCCGCCGGCGCAAAGGGCCCGGGTGCATGACCCGCGGCGGAGGCCATGCATGGAGTGTGCGCTTTGGAGAGAACTGAGCTGCTAACAGGCTGGGGCAGGACCCAACCGGTGGTCGCCAACCTGGTCGAGCTGAACGGCACACCGGCCTCACCCGAGATCTTCGTGCGTCCGGGCACCATCGCCCGTGGACTGGGCCGGGCCTACGGTGACGCCGCCCAGATCGGCGGCGGCCGCGTGGTCACCCAGCCCGACGACGTGTCCTCCTCCACTCTCCAAGGCGGGGTCCTCAGTGCCGGGGGCGGCGTCTCGCTCGACTCGATACTCTCCTCCTACGTGCCCAGGGGCTGGTTCGTACCGGTCACGCCCGGCACCCGCTACGTGAGCGTGGGTGGCGCCATAGCCGCGGACATCCACGGGAAGAACCACCACCTGGAGGGCACCTTCACCAACCACGTGGAGAGCTTCGATCTTCTGACCCCTGCCGGGGAGAAGCGCGTCTCGCGCGATGGCGATCCCGACCTGTTCTGGGCCACCGCGGGAGGGATGGGACTGACCGGGGTGATCACCAGGGCCAGCTTCAAGATGATCCCGGTGGAGAGCGCCTACATGAAGGTGGAGACGCGACGACTGGAGAACCTGGATGAGCTGATGGCCACCATGGTGGGAAGTGATCACAAGTTCCGCTACTCGGTTGCGTGGATCGACTGCCTGGCGCGCGGCCGCTCGATGGGGCGGTCGGTGCTGACCCGCGGAGACCACGCCCGCCTGGCCGACCTGGGCGGCACACTGGCCGGTGACCCCCTCCACTACCAGGCCAGGCCGGTGGCATCGGCCCCGCCGTGGCTGCCCGGCGGGCTGCTGAACACCACCAGCGTGCGCCTCTTCAACGAGATGTGGTTCCGCAAGGCGCCGCGTCTCCGCGAGGGCGAGATCCAGAAGATCCCCACCTTCTTCCACCCGCTGGACGGAGTCGCGGGCTGGAATCGCATCTACGGCCCGCGCGGCTTCCTGCAATACCAGTTCGTACTCCCCGACGGCGAGGAGGAGGCACTGCGCCGCATCCTGGAGCAGATCGCCTCCGCACAGGTCCCCTCCTTCCTGGCCGTCCTGAAGCGCTTCGGCGACGCCAACCCGGGATTGCTATCCTTCCCCCGTCCCGGATGGACCCTGGCGCTCGACATCCCGGTAGGCTCGCCACGCCTCTTCGGCCTGCTCGAGCGCCTGGACCGGCAAGTCCTCGAGGCTTCGGGGCGCCTCTATTTGGCCAAGGACTCCCGTGCCAAGGCCGAGACCATCGCCGCCATGTATCCTCGCCTGGGCGAGCTCGCCGCCATCAAGGCGAAGGTGGATCCGGAGGGGCTCATAAAGTCCGATCTCTCGCGCCGGCTAGGCATCCTGTAGCCCGCCTGCCCGGGGCGCCCCGGCACCCTGGTTTAGTATGGGATCGAGCCGAAACCAAGGAGCATCATCTTGTTCGACGCACTCCATACGCCCGACAACGTCCTCATCGTGGGTGGCTCATCGGAGATAGGCCTGGAGATAGCCAAGCAGCTCGCCCGAAGGGGAAGCTCGAAATTCCTGCTCGCCGGGCGTTCACTGGAGGAAATGCAGGGAGCCGCCAGGCAGATCTCCCAGGTATCCGAACAGGCCGCGGCCTCGGTCTCGGTCATCCACTATGACGTGCTGGCCGAGGGTGCCACCGAAAGCCTGCTCGCCGCGGCCAAGGCGGAGCTGGAGACGATCGACATGGCGGTAATAGCCGTCGGGGCGCTGGGGAACCAGGCCACCGACGAAAAGGACCCCGCGGCCGCGGAGCGGATCATCGCGGTCAACTTCTCCAAGCTGGCACCCGCAGTGCTGGCCATTGCCAACCAGATGGCCGCGCAGGGCTTCGGCCACCTGGTCGTACTCTCCTCCGTGGCCGGGGTTCGGGTTCGCCGCTCCAACTTCATCTATGGCTCCGCCAAGGCGGGAATGGACGGCTTCGCCACCGCGCTGGCCGACGCCATGATTCCCTCCGGGGTCAAGGTGACCGTGGTCCGTCCGGGTTTCGTGGCCACCAAGATGACCACACACCTTCCCCCCGCGCCTCTATCGACCACGGCCTCCAGGGTCGCAGCGGACACGCTACGGGCAGCCGACCGGGGCAAGGTGACCGTGTGGGTCCCCCCTCTGATGGCCGTGGTGGCCACGGTTTATCGCCATCTTCCACGGGTGATCGCCCGCCGCATTCCCTTCTAGGGCCAAGCGATTAAACGGCTGGTGCGCCGGACGCTCGAGGCGCCGGCGCACCAGAGGGACCCGATCAGCTGGTCTTGGGATTCGGCCGGTTGGGGATCGTGGCTATTCCCACCAGACTTCCAGGCAGCCCACTCAGCGCCGACGACGCCCCGGGAATGGATGGCGCCTGCCCAAAGGAATAGACGTTGCCCTGAGTGGTCAACACGTAGTAGCCGTTCACGCCCATGGCCGGAGCAAGCGAGGTGGCTGTTCCTGTCTCGCCGGCACCAGGCATTGAGCCCACGAAGGGAGCGTCGCCGAAGGTGAAGACGCCGCCGTCCGCGGCCACCAGCCAGTAGCCCTTGCCATCGGGCGTGGCAACCATACCGACCACCGGCTTGTTGAGGGTCATGCCCCCGGTGGAGCCGTAGAACTGTGCGTCGCCGAAGCTGAAGATCCCGCCGTCGGAGGCCACCAGCCAGTAGCCCTTGCCGTCGGGCGTGGCCGCCATGCCCACGATGGGCTTGTTGAGGGTCATGCCCCCGGTGGAGCCGTAGAACTGTGCGTCGCCGAAGCTGAAGATCCCGCCGTCGGCGGCCACCAGCCAGTAGCCCTTGCCGTCGGGCGTGGCGGCCATGCCCACGATGGGCTTGTTGAGGGTCATGCCCCCGGTGGAGCCGTAGAACTGTGCGTCGCCGAAGCTGAAGATCCCGCCGTCGGAGGCCACCAGCCAGTATCCGCCACCATCCCAGGTGGCGGCCATGCCCACCACGGGCTTGTTGAGGACGGTTCCGGCCATCGAGCCATAGCTGACCGCGGCACCCACCGCCGCCACCCCTCCGGCGGAGGAATCGACGTAGAAGCCTCCGGCCGGGGTGGTGGATGCGGCAGCCGAGTCAGGCGAGAGAGCGATTCCGCTGCCGGTGAAGGTGAACCAGTCGGAGTTGAGGCCGGTATCCCAGGCAAACTGCTCCCCCGAGATGGTCACCGAGCCGTTGGTGCCGGAGACGGTGATGGACATGACGCGACCTCCCCAGTCTCCGTAGCCGTTGCGCTGGGTGACGGTCAGGCCCTGGAGGGTCCCGAGGGTTGGAAAGTCGCTCTGAATCTGGGCGAGGGTGAGAGTGGAGGACCAGTCGTGGTTGGGGTTGCATGCATAGGTGACACAGACGCCGTCATAGGCGTCCACCACCGCCGGAAAGGTCCCGCCCGCGGTGTAGCCGCCGGTGGAGGCGGAAAATTCTGTTCTGGCGATGGCTCCGTTCAAGAGCATCACCTCGCCCGCAGTGGCCGCCACCGCCTGGTCGGTGATGGGGCTCTCGCCCTGCATTCCCCGGTACACCTGGCAGTAGGCCGAGTCACAGATGTCCGCGTACCCGAACTCGCCCATGGACGAGAGCGCGTAGGAGCGCGCTTCCACCGCCTGGGCCATCAGCGCATAAAAGCCGGCGGGTTGGTTCCCGGCTGAGGTGCCGGTGGCAACCGTGGAGCCGAGCGTCCCCCAGTAGGCCGGCGACTCGGAGGGGACCACACCGCGCAGGTAGCTCTCGACGTCGACAACGTTCAAAGTACGGGGCGAGCCGTTATAGGATGCCGCGGCGATCTGGCCACGATAGTAATAAGGCGTCCCGGCTTCGCAGAGCGCGAGCGCATTGGAGTAGGTCTCCGTCGAGTAGGCACTGGTGTCCGGCGAGGCAACCGCGGAGGACTGGGCGACAGTTCCCACCGTCGACCAGGTGGGCGTGGTGGAGCAACCAGTGGTGTTGGTGGATTTGTCAATCTCCCAGGTGCCGCCGGCGTTCAGGTGCATGCGCACCTCCGACCCGGCCGCGAAGCTCGTGCCGGCCACCGAGAAGGTGGACGAAGAGGTAACCACGATGTCCGAGCCGTCGTTGGCGGTCAGTATCACCCGGATAGGGACGTTATTGGTCGACCCGATGGTGGTGTTGGAGTAGTAATGCAGGAGTATCTGGTTGGCGTTCCAGCCCCCCTCCAACGCGTACCCGAGCTGACCCCACTGCCCCGCTCCTCGACCGTGCCCCCAGCCGTGGCCGGAGAACGAGACGCTGCCGGTGGTTGCGGCAGCAGCGGGAGCCGCCTGGGAGAAAAGTGCGGCCGAAGGAAGCGTGGTGGCCAGAAGCAGGCCGGCCGCAGCAGCACGGAGGCGCAGCCTGCGGAGTATGAAGCGCCGCCTGGTGGACCCGGTTGCTTGAGCCTCGAGTTCCAACTACTTCGCCTCCTTGGCAAGAGCGCGCGCCCTGGGGCGCGCGGCTGATGAGTTCTGGGTTACATGGAAGTTTTCGGCCTCCCGAGAGGGCCACTTGAAGGAATGAGCCATCTTTCACCACACCCAGTGGTACCCGGCCCGCACGAAGACGTCCCCGAACCGCACATCGGGGGGCATGTAAGCTGGATGCCGAGCCGACCCCACCGAGTCCAAGGAGTGAAGCTCCCTTGCCCGAGCAAAGCACGCACGCCGACAAGTCCACCTCCGAGGAGTTCGGACCCGAAGCCTCGACCGACCGGGTGGAGGAGTACCTGGAATCCGCGGCCGAGCTCGAGCCCGAGCTCCAGGACGCCGAGGCGCGCGCGTACATGCGCTCACTGGAGCTGCGCATCGAGACCGAGGTGGCCCGTCTTCGCTCCGAAGGCAAATACCCGCCCTCGCTGGCAAGGCGGGTCAGGACCTATTACCGCACCCTTCTCCCCGATGGAGCGGCCTCGGGTGAGCGGGACTTCGACGCCGTTTTCAAGACGCTCGACCGCATCGCCTACATGGACGTGGACGTGCCCACGGCCAGCTCCAAGCCGGGCGTCGCCTTCGTGAAGCGGTCGCTACGCACCCTGATGGCCTGGTACCTCAACTATCTGGCCCAGCAGTTCAACAACTTCGCCACCAACCTCGTCCACCTGCTCGGCATCGCCGACGTGCGCATCGCCGCCCTGGAGAGCCGCTTCGACGCCTCCGCCTTCCGCGCCACCGGACTGCTGGCGGCGACGGCGGCTGCGAAGGCCCAGGCCGCAACCGCCGGCCGCGTGGCCGAAGCCCTCTCCGGCACGCGGGGCAGGGTGCTGGTGGCCGAATGTGCCGACGGCACGCTGCTTGCGGGCCTCAGCGAGGCAGGGCTGAACGCTTACGGAGTGGAGAGTCGCAGGGAGCTCCTCCAGGCGGCAGAAGCCCGAAACCTGGAGCTTCGCGAGGGCGGAACCCTCGAGCACCTGGCCGGCGTGGCCCCCGGGTCACTCGCCGCGCTGGTACTATCCGGAATCGTGGACCGGGACACCGTGAACGATCGGGTGGCCGCCCTGGTGCACGCCAGGCGGGTGCTCGAGGAGGACGCAGCCCTGGTGCTGGTCTGCGCCTCCGCCGACGCCTTCGACGACCCCGCCAACCGCATCGAGGCGGACCTCTCCCCCGGTCGCCCCTTCGCCCCCGAGACCTGGGGGTTCCTCCTCGGCAAGCTGGGATTCGGCTCCATCACCAGCGAGCCCAGCGAAGACGGGCCGTACCTGGTCCTGGCGCGAAATGCACGCATGGCACCCGAAATCGGCGCCCTGGCTGATTCCAAGGTGGTGCTTACGGCGCTCGAGCCGCCCAGGGAGCGCCGGCGTTGAGCCGCCCAGCCGGCGGCCGGGCCGAGGTCGCCATTCTCCTACCCTCCTTCGCCCCGCTGGACGCGATCGGGACCCACGTGGTGGAGCTGCGCGATGCACTCGCCGGGGCCGGGCTGCAGGCACGCATCTTCGCCGACGAGATCAAACCGGGAGTCGGCTCCGAGGCGCTCCCGGCCACCGAGCTGTTGAACGCCCGCCGTCGCGACGGACGCTTCATCCTCTATCAGCTCTCCACCAACTTCCACCGCTATCGCGGGCTCATGAGCCGGCCGGAGCCGCTGGTGGTGCAGTACCACAACATCACCCCGCGCGCCGAGATGATGGGCTTCGACCACGGGATCGCCACCGCCGTCGCCTGGGGCCGGCGCCAGCTGGAAGACCTCCGCCTAAGGGCGGCGCTCGGCCTTGCCGTCTCCCGCTACAACGCCGACGAGCTGGTTGCCGCGGAGTACCGGCGCGTCGCGGTCGCACCTCCCCTGATCCGGCCGCTGGCCGTCCCGGATAGCCCCAAGCGCTACGACAAGGGCGCGCACCGGCTCCTTTTCGTCGGGCGCCTTGTCCCCAACAAGGCCCAGGAGGACCTGATCGCGGCGCTAGCCGTCTACAACGCCACCTTCTCCACCCCGGCCACCCTGACTCTGGTTGGCTCGACCACCGTAGAGACCTACGTGGAGTACCTGCACGGCCTGGCCCATCGCCTGGGGGTGGGGGACGCCGTCACCTTCGCCTCCGGAGTACCCCAGGACCAGCTCGCCGGCCTCTACGCGGGGTCGCACCTCTTCGTCTCCGCCTCGCGGCACGAGGGCTTCGGCTTTCCGGTGATCGAGGCCATGCGGGCCGGGCTGCCCGTCGTCGCCTACGCTTCCTCCGCCATACCCGAAACGGCCGGGAGGGCCGCGCTTCTGACCCCCTCCGCCGAGCCGGAGACCCTGGCCACCGCCTGGCACATGGTCCTTGCCGACGCCGGGACGCGCCGGGCGATGATTGCCGAGGGCAGGAGGCGGGCCGCCGATTTCGACCTGAGCGAGAGCAAGCTGGCCAATCTCAGGGCGCTGGCCAACCTGATCCCCATCGAGGGCGTTCAGCCATCGCCCCTCTATCACGATCGCCTGGCGAACTCGCGCGCGGAGACCGGGGCATGAGCGGAATTCACCAGTTCCTCCCCATGCTTGCCAAAGGCGACGGGGTGGGCAACAACGCGAGGGCCATGGCTAAGCGCTTGGCCGAGGTCGGCATTCCTTCCCGTTTCTACGCCGACCTGGACAAGACCGGCGAGGCCAGCGGCGGCCATTTCGACTACGCCAAGGCGACCGAGGCAGGGGACATCCTCCTATACCACGTTGCCACCTCCTCCCCCATGACCACCTACCTGGCCAGGCGCTCGGAGCCGCTCGGCGTCGTCTACCAGAACATCACCCCGCCCGAATACTTTGCGACCTACGACGCCAGAGCCGCAGCCGTGCAGAAGCGCGCTCTGGGGGAGGTGGAGACGCTGGCCGAACGCACGCTTCTAGCCATGACGCCCAGTGCATACAACGCCGAGGATCTGCACCAAGCCGGGTACCGGGAGGTCGCCGAATTCCCGATCATCTTCGATCCGACCGACTTCCTCGGATCCTCCAGCCCACGGGTGGAAGAGGTCCTGACCGGCCTGCGAACCAAGGGCTTCGCCAACTGGCTCTTCGTCGGGAGGCTGGTACCCAACAAGGCCCAGGAGCGACTCATCATGGCGCTGCACGCCCACAGGGAGGCCTACGGCGACACCGCCGTGCTGCACCTGGTCGGAAGGCCGAGCTATCCGGGCTACGTGGCAGCCCTGCACCGTCTGGCCGCCGAGCTGGGCCTGGCCGACCGCGTCAACTTCGTGATGGGGGTGTCCGAGGAGGAACTCGCAGCCTTCTACCGGGGCAGCGACCTCTTCGCCTCGGCCTCCGAGCACGAGGGCTTTTGCATGCCCATCGTCGAGGCGCTCTTCCACGGCCTCCCGGTGATGGCCTACGATGCGGGAGCCGTACCCGAGACGTTGGGAATCGGCGGCATCCACCTGTCCGACCGAGACCCGGCCACCATGGCCGCCTGGGCCGAGATGATCGCCACCGACACCGGGCTTCGCGGCCGTCTGCGCCGCCTCGGCCGCGAGCAGCTCACCCGGGTGGCGCCTACCGCCACCATTCCGGCCTTCGACCGGGCAATTGCCCGCCTTATCGAGTTGGCGGGCTCTCCCATGAAGCCAGACTTCGAGGCCCCAAGCGCCATCGTGGGCGAGACGCGGGAAATCCTTGATCGCCTCTCCGACCAGAGCGATAAGGAGTCCGCATGAGCCAGACGCCCCTCCTGAAGCTGGCCTATGTGGTCCCTCGCTATGGGGCCGAGATCATCGGCGGGGCGGAGACCGCCACCCGCATGCTGGCCGAGGCACTGGTCAGACTCGGCCGCGCCGAGGTGGAGGTTCTCACCACCACGGCGCTTTCCATGGACAGCTGGGCCAACCACTTCCCCGCCGGTACCGACACCCTTGGCGGTGTGACCGTCCGCCGCTTCGCGGTGGACGGCGAGAGGGCACCCAACTTCGCCGCTGCCACCAGACGCGCCCTGGCGGCACCTGCGGCGCAGAGCATGGACGAGGCGGCGGAGCTGATCAGGATGCAGGGACCGGTCTCCTACGGGCTGCTGGAGGCGCTGGGCGCGGGACGTTACGACGCGGTGTTCTTCTACCCCTACCTCTATCACCCCACCGTCGAGGGAGTTCGGCTGGTCAATGCTCCGGCGATCATGCACCCGGCCGCGCACGACGAGCCTGTCATCGATCTCCCGATCTTCAAGGGCGTTTTCGCCGCGGTTTCCGGCTTCGCCTACCACACCGCCGCGGAGCGCGAGGTGGTGGAGTCGCGCTTCCAGGTGGCTGAGAAGCCCAGCATCGACCTGGGCATGGGCTTCGAACCCCACGAAGGCCTCGGGCTGGGATACCTCCGCGAGATGGGGATCGAAGGACGCCCCTTCATACTTTGCCTGGGCCGGGTCGACGCGCCCAAGGGAACCACGCTGCTGGTGGACCTCTTCCGTGAGTACAAGGAGCGAAACCCCTCCGACCTGCAGCTGGTGGTGGCAGGGCCGGTCTACATCGCCCCCAACCCGGCACCCGACGTGCATGTAGTCGGTCCGGTGAGCGAAGCCGCCAAGGACGAGCTGCTCTCGGAGTGCTCCGCCCTCGTCTCCCCGTCAGCCTTCGAGTCATTCGCCATCGTCCTGCTGGAGGCTTGGGCAAAACGCAAGCCGGTACTGGTGAACTCGATCTGCGCGGCCACCAGCGAACAGGTGCAGCGCTCGGGTGGTGGGCTGCGTTTCGACGGCTTCGAGACGTTCGAGGCCGCGCTCAACCTTCTCACCAGGGATGCATCCGTTGCGGCGGCACTGGGCGCTGCGGGCCAGCGATACGCCCTAAGCCGCTACCACTGGCCCGACCTGATCGATCGCTACGTGGCCTTCATCCGGCGGGTGATGGCGGCGGAAGCCTCGAAGAGCCGTCTCAGCTGATCGGGGAGAGCTTCACGGCGGTCCCATAGGCGCAGATCTCGGTGACATTGGCAAAGTCGGAGTTGTCGAAGCGCATCCCGACCACGGCGTCGGCCCCCATCTTCTGCGCCTCTTCGATGAGGCGCTCGATCGCCTCGCTGCGCGAAAATGTGAGGTTCTTGGTCATGCCTTTCAGCTCTCCGCCGACGATCGCCTTGAATTGCGAGCCGATCTGCGAGCCTACGTTCCGCGAGCGGACGGTCAGCCCGAAGACCGGGCCGAGGGATTGGGTAATGCGGAAGCCGCTGACTTCGAAAGTGGTACTGACGTGCACGGTTCGCCTCCATCCCGGACAACTGAAGCCGACCTAACCTAGCACCACGAGCCGATAGCGGCCCGGGTGGGGCGGATTAGTTTGCGATACGGGGCACCGAGTAGCTGTTGATGGAGAAGTTAAGGGCCACCAATCCCGAGACACGCGATGGGTTCACTACCTGGAATGCGGCACGGTCCTCCAGCCAGGAAATGGGATTCCCGCCGCTATCGATGAGGGTCACCGCCACTCCGTAGATACCGTCCAGCAAGGGCAGGTCCTCGAAGTTGATCTCCACCACCCCGTCGGAATCGAGATCGAATCCTTCGATTCCCATCTCACGGGTGTTGGCACCGAAGATGACCTCTTTTTGGGGGCTAAAAAGCTGGATGGCCACGCTGATGCCCAGCTGAGGCGAGCGCGCGTGGTATCCCACCTCGACCTTGATCGGGTCGTGGGGAAAGATGTGCTCGGGCCGCTCCTCCGAGGCGGAAACCGCCCGGATCGAGACCAGCTCCACGTTCGGAACCTTCGCAGCCTTTGGCTCGGCCTCCTTGCCGGGGTCGGAGATCTTCGCCCCGCCCACCTGCGCGCCCGCCTGGAGGCTTTCGCGCAGCGCGGCTATGGCCGCGCCTGGATCGCCTGCGCCCACCACGGAGCCGTGATCAAGTACGTACGCCTCCTCGCAGGTCGCCCGCACCAACTCCGGTGAGTGGGAGACGAAAACAATGGTCCTCCCCTCCTTCTGGAAGAGGCGGATGCGTTCGATGCACTTGCGCTGGAAATTCTCGTCGCCAACGGCGAGGACCTCGTCAACCAGCAGGACATCGGGATCGACGTTGACCGCCACGGCAAAGCCGAGCCTGGCGTACATTCCGGTGGAGTAGTGCTTCACCTGGTTGTCGATGAAAGCGCCGAGCTCCGAGAACGCCACGATCTCGTCGAAGCGGGACGCGATCTCCTTTACCGGCACGCCGAGCAAGGTGGCCGAAAGGAAGATGTTGTCACGGCCTGAGAGCTCTGGGTGAAACCCCGCACCCACCTCCAGCATCGCCGAGACGCGGCCCTTCACCCTTATCTCGCCCTTGGTGGGCTGGATAATGCCGGCGATGCACTTGAGCAGAGTGGACTTGCCGGAGCCGTTGTGTCCCAGCAAACCGATGCTGGTGCCTTCCTCGACGCTGATATTGATGTCCTTCAGGGCCCAGAATTCCTGGTAGGGAATCTTGCCCGCCTTGATTACCCGCTCCTTGAGTGAGCTATATTTCTCCTGGTAAAGGCGGAAAATCTTCGAGACATCGTCGATCTCGATGGCGTTTGTCATGCTCAAAGCTCCTCTGCGAAGTTGCCTTCCATGCGTCCAAAGACGGACAGGGCTATCACGAAGAGCACGCAGGAGACAACGAAGACGATCGCAAGCTGGCCCAAGAACCACAGGGGGGAGCCGGTGGGCAGGATCTTCATCACCGACCCGGTGGCAAGGACGGGGCTAACCTTGGCATAGAGCACACGCTGGAACGTGATGACGATTGCGGTGACCGGATTCAAAAAGAAAGCCCAGCTCAGGTGGTGGCGAGCGAGTGGCACTGCAATGGTCTGGTAGGCGTACACCACCGGTGTCCCCCAGAACCATGCCATAAGCACTATCTCCAAGAGATGCTGGGTATCGCGGTAGTAGACATTGACGGCGGACAGGAACACGGAGAAGGCAGCAGCGAGAATCACCAAATCGACGAAGGCGGGAATCAAGAGTGCCAGATAGGAAAAGGCCGGCACATCCCGCCCGACGACAAGCGCTATAGCCAGCACTATCAACTGCAGGAATAAGAAGACCAGCGCGGAACCCACCGAGGCGAGTGGAAGTACCTCGCGTGGGAACGAGACCTTCTGGACGATCCCGGCGTTGGCTACCACCGAACTCGTCGCACCGGAAAGCGCCGTGGAGAAGAAGTTCCAGATCACCAGGCCACAGAGCAGGAAGATCGCGAATTGCGGCATACCGTTCTTCAGCACCAGCTGGAAGACGACGTAGTAAACAACCAGGGTAAGCGCCGGATTCAGCATAGACCAGGCGAAGCCGAGGACACTGTTCTTGTATTTGACGGATAATTCCTTGCGCACCAGCGACAACAGCAGGGCGCGATAGGTCCAGATGCGGATCAGCCTGGACCACACCGGCACCTTCGACGAGACCACGTGCAGCCGGTCGCGACTCACATGCTGGGTGAGGGATTCGCGTCCATCCTCTTGTGCGCTCTGCCAGTCAAGCAACTTGTAAGCTCCCGTGCAATCTGATCGGGCGGGCAGGTGCCCGCAACCCTACTTGGTCGCGATTTTCGCGGACGACGAGCGGGTGATCACCTGGTCGATGAAGCCGTAGTCCTTGGCGTCGTCGGCCGTGAACCAGCGGTCGCGCTCGGAGTCCCGGTGAACCGTCTCCACACTCTGGCCGGTGTGCATGGCGATCCGCTCGGCGAGCATCTTCTTCAGGTAGACGATCTGTTCGGCCTGGATGGCGATGTCCGCCGCCTGACCCTGCATCTGCGCCGAGGGCTGGTGCATCATGATGCGGGAGTGTGGAAGGGCGTAGCGCTTGCCGTGCGCTCCGGCACAAAGCAGGAATTGGCCCATGGACGCAGCCAGCCCGACGCAGATGGTCGCCACGTCGCAGGTGACGTACTGCATGGTGTCGTAGATTGCGAGACCGTCGGTAACCGAGCCACCCGGGGAGTTGATGTAAAGGGCGATGTCGCGCTCGGGGTCCTCGGCCTCCAGAAGGAGCAGCTGGGCGCAGATGGAGTTGGCCATGGCCTGGTCGACCACGCTGCCCAGGAAGATGATCCGCTCCTTTAGCAGACGCTGAAACACATCTGAACCCGACTCCAATCGGGTGGGGTCACCCGCCATGGAAAGGGTGCGATTAACCGTTTCTAGTCCGGGTACAAAATTGGCCATGACAACACGCTAATGGCTGGCCGCAAATAAGTATCCCGCGATGATCGACCCATTCGGGCGAACGCCTCCGCTCACGCCGAGACTGCTCCCAAGGGCGGGCCGCAGCCGGTATTCTTGGAATACCCGGCCCTCATTCGGCGCCGGTGGCTGCGGGCGTGGCGAAATTGGTAGACGCGCTAGATTTAGGTTCTAGTGCCGAAAGGCTTGGGAGTTCGAGTCTCCCCGCCCGCACATTGTGGTCCGATCCCAAGCAGGTCGGACCGTGCTGGCGGCAGCTCTACGAGCGCCAAACGCGCTACCAGGTGACCCGGATCCGCTCCCGCCAAAGGTCGAGAAGCGCGGTCTCGCCCCTCAGCTCCGGCTCTTCCAGGCTCGGGCGGTTCCACAGCAGGAGGAAGAGGTCGGAGGCCCTGGCCCTGATCAGCAGGTCCCAAGGCGCCTCTCCACGCTCCGCCCGGACGTCGCTCTCCCCCAGGCGCACACTCCAGCTCTCCGCGAGGCCACGCGCCTCGAGCCCTATCGCACCGAGTTCGGCTTCCGCCTCCTTGGGCGGCTCCCCATGGGACAAGAAGGCGAGAAGCAGCTCGTCCACCCCGTCGATGGCGAGGCGCTGATCGAGCGGCCGCGGGAGCCTGCCGGCGGCCAGTTCGGCGTCGACGCGGTGGACGGCGGTCTCGTGCGCCTGCCTGCGAGCCCACATCGCAAGGGGGCTGGGCGCAGGCAGAAAGGTCCAGCAGTTCAGGTCAGGCGGGGCGTCGCCAAGAGCGCGGACGAGCGACAGGTGGCCCTCCTCCGCGCTGCCGAAGAGTTCGTCGTCACATGCGCTCCTGAGGATCTCCTCCTCGGCGGGCTCGGGTACCATTTCGGTCAGGGCGCCGGCGACATAAGCGGTGGCCCAACGGTGCACGTAGTTGACGTGGGCGAGCAGCTCGCGGACGTGCCAGCCCGGACAAGTGGGCACCGCGGCGTCGAGCCCGGCGATCCGAGCCGACTC
Source organism: Actinomycetes bacterium (assembly GCA_021786375.1). Taxonomy (GTDB): domain Bacteria; phylum Actinomycetota; class Acidimicrobiia; order Acidimicrobiales; family Acidimicrobiaceae; genus Acidithrix. The sequence goes on along the minus strand of JAJYNL010000026.1, from coordinate 2,935 downwards.
AATTAGTAGGCGACCTTCGCGTTCGAGAGCCGAAATGTACTCGACGACCTCCACGATTCCATCTCTAGCAGGCTCCTGGCTCGGACCAGCACCAATGGGGTCCCGAGCAGGCCGAGGCCGCGCGGCGTGCGGTGCGGCGCCGTCCCGGGCCCGGACGGCTAGAAGTAGATGATCGACTTCGCCCGCTCGGTCACCGTGTCCAGGTCCTCGGTCCACGCGCCGGTGGAGAGATACTTCCAGCCACCGTCAGGCAAAAGAACCACGATCGTGCCCTCTTCGATCGAGCTCGCGCACTTGGCCGCTCCGGCCATCACCGCACCCGAGGAGATCCCGGCGAAGATTCCCACCTCGATGAGGCGGCGTGTCCACTCGATCGAATCCCGGGGGCCTACCACCGTCTTCCGGTCGAGCAGCTCGAAACCGTTGTTGTCGATGAAGACCGGAGGGATGTAGCCGTCGTCCAGGTTGCGCAGCCCGTCCACCATCTCCCCGCTGGGCGGCTCGATCGCCCACACCTGGACGAGGGGGTTGCAGTCCTTCAGGAACCGGCCCACGCCCATGAGGGTACCGGAGGTTCCCAGGCCCCCTATGAAATGTGTCACCTCTGGGGCATCGCGCCATATCTCAGGGCCCGTCCCCTCGTAATGCGCCCTGGGATTAGCGGGATTCCCATACTGGTAGAGAAAGACCCATTCGGGGTGCTCTTCGGAGAGGCGGCGCGCCATGCGAACCGCGCCATTGGATCCTTCGCTGCCCGGGGACTCGATGATCTCGGCCCCCCACAGAGCGAGAAGCTGCTTGCGTTCGATTGAGACGTTGGCAGGGAGAACGATCTTGATGTGGTAGCCCTTCATACGGCAGACCATGGCCAGGCCGATTCCGGTGTTGCCGCTGGAGGGCTCGATCAGGATTGCGCCGGGAAACAGGATCCCGTCCTTTTCCGCCTGCTCGATCATGGAGAGGGCAACCCTGTCCTTTACCGAGCCACCCGGATTCTGCCCCTCGAGCTTGGCAAGAATCTGCACCCGCGGATTCGGCGACAGCGAACTCACGTCCACCATGGGGGTGTTGCCGATAATGTCCAGGACGCTCGAATAGACGGTCATCGCATCACCTTCCCTGGATTCACTGCCGGTGGAGCAAGCAGTCCGAGCCGCCGGCCACCGCGGGAAGGATGGAGACGACATCGCCATCGGCAACCTTGGTGTCCAGCTTGGAGAGATAGCGGACGTCATCGTCGTTCAGGTAGATGTTGACGAAGCGATGCATCGCGCCATCGCTTCCTATCACCTGCCCGGCAACGGCCGGGTATTCGCCGGCAAGACTGGCGAGGAGTTCGCCGATTGTCTCGCCATCGGCCTTGACCACCGACTGGCCCCCCACTGCGGGCCGCAGCACCGTGGGTATGCGGATCTCGACGGTCATGGCACCTCCTAAACCCTACAAATCCGATAGGTTTTTATCCTTTTACAATTCAACCACATCCTCCTCCACTATCGTTCCCGCCTCGATGCGATAGGAGCGCACTACCGGGTACCTGCGCTTCAAGGAGACGAGCACGTAGTGCCAGCCGGGGTCGGGGGCCTGGGCAACGTCGGTCTGGGAGGGATATGCCTCGGAATGCGTGTGGGAGTGGTAGACGCCGATGATCCCATGTCCGGCCGCCTCGGAGGCGCGGTCGGCCCTCAAGTGGTCGAGGGGGTTAAGCGTGTAGACGCGGGCGGATGCCGCATCGTTGCGGGCGGGATAGACTTCCTTGGCCACCTCGGCATCGCCGCCGAGCAGCCCGCACGCTTCCAGCGGGTACTCGTCGAGCGCGTGCGAGATCATTCTGGTGATCAGTTCGCGAGAAATCTTGAGCACGCCCACGAGGCTAATTCCGCTCTGAGGAAGGAACATGAAAAAGAAGGGCTCCCCCACCAACAAGTCCGGCACCGGACGCAAGCTGATCGCCCAGAACAAGCGTGCCCGCCATGAGTACGAGATCCTAGAGGAGCTCGAGTGCGGGATCGAGCTGCGCGGGGCCGAAGTGAAGTCTCTCCGGCTGGGTCGCGCCCAGATCCAGGACGCCTATGCCCGGATCATTTCCGGCGAGATCTGGCTCTACCAGATGAACATCGCCCGGTATGAGTTCGCGCGCGGCTTCGGTGAGACCGATCCGCTGCGGCCACGCAAACTGCTCGCGCACCGAGACGAGATCGACGAGCTGACCGGGAAGCTGCAGCAGAAGTCACTGACCCTGGTCCCGCTGTCCCTCTACTTCAAGGAGGGTCACGCCAAGGTCCTGCTGGGGCTGGCCCGGGGCAAGAAGCTTTACGACAAGCGCCGCGTGCTGGCCGAGCGAACCCTTGCCCGCGAGTCGGCCAGGGAGATGGCCGACGCCAGGCGCAGCCGACGCTAGGGCCCTGCCCGCGCTAGAATGGAATATTCCAAGGCCACCAGGCATTGGTCATAACACGGGGGTGACAGGCTTCGACTTTGGTATTTGACGCATGGGAAGCGAGTCGTGGTCTCCGGATCCACGCTAAAGAGCCGGAAACAAAAATAAACGCCGAGCCTCAGCTCGCACTCGCAGCTTAATTAATTCTGCGACGTCCTTCCCGCTCGATCTCTTAGGGCGGTCAAAGGGCGAGATCAAAGAGAGATAAGCCGGTGGCGGTCTCGGAACCGCCGGACGAAAACTTACGAGATAGGCAGCGGGCCAGGCGCTAGCAGTAACCCGCTGAAGAAAATTTACGACTAGCTGCACTCGGAGAAGCCATGCGAAGGGGCCGAAGGACGCGGGTTCAATTCCCGCCACCTCCACCACCTGGAACCGGAACTCACCAATTGGTGAGTTCCGGTTCTGCATCTAACGGAGGCTCCCCGACCCGATGGCCGCCAGCCAGGTGCCGGCCAAGATGATCCCTGGATCCACCCTGCTCCTCCACCCGGA